>CABUTY010000179.1 GCA_902494595.1 uncultured Porphyromonadaceae bacterium
CCGGGTGTGGTCAAAAAGCTTGACATCGGCGAACCGGGTCATCGCCGCATCCATGGTGAGCCGGTATACTCCTTTCATCCAGTGTGTGAGCCATATGCGGGAGGCGTTGTCTACCACGAATTTCCCCATGAAGTCGTCAAAGCCTTCGATTTTATTGACACGGTGCCATGACGGACCCTGTTTGCGCAGAACGTGAAAGCCGTCGTAAGCCGCCACCACTGCAGCGTCCGGCGCGGAAGGAATGTCGGCTATATAGATAGCGCCGGCTATGTCGGGGAATCGGGAAAGAGCATCCTCATTGATGATGAAAAGGCCATTGTCGGCGCATACGAAGGTCTCGTCGCCGATACGGCATATGTCCCAAACCTGTCCCGAGATGAGTTCCTTGGCCTGTGGCGGCACGGGGGAGGGGGATACAGGATATGGAATCGAGAAGAGACCCTGGTTAGTGCCGAGGTAAAGATTGCCGTCGGCCACGCATGAGGTGTAACCGGAGCCGAGGGGAGCCATGTTGCCGAGCAGCGTCTTCATGGGTGACTGCGTGAGCACAAGGTCAATGCCGTTGTCGAGGCCGCACCAGAGGTTGCCGGTCCTGTCGAAGAAGAGGGAGAGCACGGTGCTGTTCTGCATACCGGTGGCCGTGTTGGCGAAGTCGGCTCTGCCGGAAAGAAGGTCGATGATCACGGCACCCTGGCGCACCGTGCCTATGGCAAGGGTGTTGCCGTTGGCGGCTATGCTGAAAATCTGGTTCTGCCGCAGAAACTCGTCATAAGGTGTGGACAAAGGAGTCACGGAATGACCGTCGTACTGGAAAAGGCCGTTGTGGGCGGTGGCTATGACGAGTCGTTCCGGTATCGCGGCCATGGCTGTTACCCTCATTCCTTCGAGAAGGCCGCTGCCCGCGACGTCGGTAAGCCTGTTGCCTTGAATCCGACGCAATCCCTTGTCAAGGATGGCCACGAAGAGGTGGCCGTTGAAGAGGACCGAGGCCGTGATCTTGCTGTCGACAGGCGTTACGGAGGTCCGTTTCCCGTAATAGTGGAATATGGCGTGGTCACCCTGAAACCATACATCGTTCTTCTGGGCGTGTATGTTCCATATTTCTGCGAAGTCATGACGGTTTTTCTGCGGTATCGAAGCTACGAGAGAAGTATATTTGAGACATCCGTCGGCTCCTGATGAGAAATAGCCGAAGGTGTTGGAGCCGCCTGCGTATAGGCGTTCGCCATCCATGAGCAGGGAGCGTACCGCGGAATAATTGTCGAGATAGGCATGGTCCCAGGAGGCGCCGTTAAAGAAGAAGAGGGCATCCTTGTTGCCGAAAAACATAGTGCCGTCGGGATGTTGGGTTATTGCCCAGTTCTGGTCGGCTCCTTTGTAATCGCGACGCGTGAAATTGCGCACCAACGGATATGACGCCCGGGCCTCCGTGAAATGCAGGAGGATAAGCCCGAGTAATGCCACGATAGATATTGCTTTTTTCATGATTGCCCTGTAAGCGGATGCAAAAATCGTGATTTTTCGCGATGTTGCAATGAGATAAAAGTATGTTATAAAACATATTGGTTGTAACACGCTGGTAATCAGCGGTAAAATTATTGATGTTGAGTTTATGTTGTAGTTGTAAATCAGTGATGTTGAGTTTTTGTGAGGAGAAAAATTTGCACCGTGGAGCACCGTAATCTAATTTTGCGGCGTGAATGGTGCGGAATAGATTCGCCGGCAAGCCGAAACCACCGCACCGTCGCGACAACGATAACGATAACAATGAAATATTAAAAAGGTGTTAACCATAAAACACTACATCATGAGAAAGAATCTCGCAGCGCTGATGCTGATAGCCGGCGCAGGGATATCGCAGGCCGGCCCTATAAAGGTGACGGGCACGGTGACATCGGCAGAGGACGGTGAGCCGTTGATAGGAGTCACCGTACAGGTAAAGGAGAATCCCAAGCTGGTAGCCGTGACCGACATCGACGGCAGATATACCATAGATGCCGACGATTGCAACACGCTAAGTTTTTCCTATGTGGGTTTCGATGCCAGAAACATCAAGATAGGAGGCAACAGCAGGATAGATGTAAGGATGAGCGGAGCCACATCGCTCGATGAGCTGGTAGTTATAGGCTACGGCACGGCGAAGAAGTCGGATCTTACGGGAGCGGTGAGCAGCATCGACTCCGAGAACATGCAGCGGACGCCGGCGGCATCGGTAGCCAATGCCCTTCAGGGACAGGCCGCAGGTGTAAGCGTCAATTCATTGTCGGGGCGCCCCGGAGCTGGTCCCGAGGTGCGCATTCGTGGCGTAGGTACCGTCAACAATTCAGATCCCATATATGTGGTTGACGGCGTCATTACCGACGACATCACCTTCCTGTCGCCCAACGACATAGAGCGTACGGAGATTCTCAAGGATGCCTCGGCCACAGCCATATATGGATCGCGCGGTGCCAACGGCGTGGTGATGATTACCACCATAAGCGGCAAGAACGACCGCGCCCACATCTCTTTCGACGCTTATATTGGCTTTCAGAAGCGCTGGCGAAAGCTCGACGTCATGAACGCCCGCGATTTCGCCGACGCGTATATAGACATGAATGCCAACGACCGCTCCCGGAAGTATTACGAGGAGCACGGGTTCAATGAATGGCTCAAACTCTTCCAGGGCGTCGGTGCCAGCGACTACTATCCCACGGTGTATAATCCGGAGACAAATCCCACAGGTTTCGACTACGCATCGCAGGATACCGACTGGCAGGACGAGGTGTTCCGCAACGGCATGATACAGAATTATCATCTGAGTGTCGACGGGGGCGGCGAAAAATACAACTATTCCATGTCGGGGAGCTGGTTCGGTCAGGAGGGCATCATCATAGGCTCGCATTACGACCGTGTCACGGCACGACTGAACACTAATTTCCAGCCGTTCAAATGGCTGCGGATAGGGGAGAATGTCTCCTTCACATCGTCTACGGCGAAGAATGCCTACGAGAATGGCGACAATGGCGCCACCGCCAACAACAATCTTCTCTATGCGGCGCTCTCCATGGCTCCCTGGGACCCTACCCACTATCCCGCAGGCTCCGTGAACCGCAAGGGTAAGGACATAGGTGGACAGGTGGCCGCTGCATCCAATTTCAAGAATGTAACCAACCCCTTCTCCATGGTGGAGTTCAACCACCCCAAGGTGCGTAATGAACGTTTCATCGGCAACGTATACGCCGAACTGATATTCATGAAGGGTCTCACTTTCAAGAGCACTTTCAGCTTTGACTATAAACTCACGCGCGACAAGAGTTTTGCCGAGGCATATGCCGTTTCCAACAATGATTACCGCGCCAACAACTTCCTCACCTCCTCGATGGCACGCACCTTCAACTGGAATGTAGACAATATCCTGACGTTCAGCCGCAGTTTCGGCCTTCATGACCTCTCGGTGATGGCGGGTCAGACCGTGGAGGAATACAATTACTATCTGATCGGCAACTCAGGCTCCAACATACTCAATCCGGAGGAGCGCAACTGGTTCCTCTCGCAGGTTACCGACAATTTCGGCCGACCCTCCGACACGGTAGGTCGCAGCCGCCGCTTCTCGTGGCTCGGCCGCGTGCAGTACAATTTCGACGAGCGCTATCTGGCAACCGTCAACTTCCGTGCCGACGGCAGCTCCAAGTTCCGCGACCATCCCTGGGGGTATTTCCCCTCCTTCTCGCTCGCCTGGCGCATAAACAATGAGAAATTCCTTCGCGACGTCAACTGGCTGTCGAACCTCAAGCTGCGTTTCGGCTGGGGCAAGGTGGGAAACGACAAGATCGGCGACGATGCCTTCGTGCAGAACATCCACGACATACATCCCTGGTTTGTCGACTATATACTTGGCAGCGGGCAGGTTCTGGCTCCCGGCGCCACGGTGACAACATGGGTAAACAACGGCGGCCGATGGGAGAGCACCGAGCAGTGGAGTCTCGGTATCGACTTCGGATTCTTCAACAACAAGCTCACCGGTTCGCTCGACGGATTCATACGCAACACCAGCGACATGCTAATGGATGTGTCGTCGCCGGCTTTCGCGGGAAACCTTTTCGCCTGCAAAGCCAATGTGGGAACTGTACGCAACCGAGGCATAGAGCTGCAGCTCGAACACCGCAACACCGTAGGCCGCGACTTCTCCTACACCGTGGGCGGCAACGTAAGCTTCATCGACAATAAGCTCACCCACCTCAATGGCGGGGCCCC
>CABUTY010000180.1 GCA_902494595.1 uncultured Porphyromonadaceae bacterium
ACATGCTGTAAAGAGCCATCCTGAGATGCCCCACACCATTGCACCATGTGCTGTAGAGATTGCTCCAGATATATACTATGTTGAACACCGCCAGCGATATGCTCAGCGAGTATGAAATCTCGACACCGGGACCAACCCATATACGATATATGAATTTGGAAATGCAGACCATGAGGATTATCACCGCCACGCTAAGCGCGAATACCTTCAGCGCCTTACCCATGCTTGCCTCAAGCCATGGAACATCGCGCTTCACATATGCATCCGTGATGGCGCTCCATAATGGATTGACCATAAGCATAAACACCGTGTATACCAGGCTGAAATATTTGTATGCTATGCTGTAAGGAGTCACCTCCGCTGGCGAGAATATATTGGAAATCAGTATATTGGAGGTGAAGAAGAGGAGCAGACAGGCCACCTGGAGGATGAAGAACTTTACGCCCAGTCCTGCCAGCGGCCGCATGAACTTTTTTCTCACATGCCTCAGACCCGGCTTTATCTCCCGGTGTCTGTGGAGGAATGTATAGGGATATGCCAGCACGTACACTATTATCGGTGACACGGAGAAAGCCAATGCCACATTCATAAGGCTCGGAGCTGTGAATTTCGTAAGCAGCAATATCCATATAAGCGACAGCAGAGAGCCGAGACATACCAGCAGGTCGTTCATGAACGTCTCCTGATATGACAGATATATGAGGCCTACGGTGCGGATGGTGAAATTAACCGATATGCACAGCAGCACCACATTGATGATGGTGTTGAGATTCGCTATAGGGCTGTCGATGTTCAATAGATGGTTCCAGTCGACAAAGCAGTTCATAATCATTCCCGCCAGGCATATCAGCACAGAAATGGCTGTAAGTATAGCCATGGTGGTGCTCACATAAGCTTTCCCGTTGGTGAAATCCTTGAGAGAAACGCATTCAGCGAGCTTGTTTCTTAGGCCGTTGCCCAGCCCTATGTCCATCACGTTGATCCATGTCAGCACCGAATTGATGGTAATCCATACGCCATATTCATAGTTGTTGAGATAGCCGAGCGTGAGAGGAACAAGCAACAGAGAAATCAGCACGCTGAAACCCTTGAGCATAATGGAATAAATCACATTTCGGTTCATCTTCCTTGTCCGTTCATCGGAGTTGAACCAGAAATGCGACAACTTATTCTTTATTTTGCTCATAGACTGCAAAATTACTCAATATTATAGGAAAAAGCAATTGTAGCCTTATTGCCGGTTCTCCCGTTTGTAGAATCTGGAGATGAGGTGTTGCGGAATGAAGAAGTATGAGAGGGAGGCGAACAGCGAGGGTATGTCGAAGAGGGCATGACTCCAGCTGAAATTTTTAGAGCGTGCTTTCCAGATATGGGTCAGCTGCGACTTGCCTCGTTTGGCACCGAGGTCGCCCACTACACGGTAATTCACCAGCGGTTCCGGCAGATTCTCGAACCGTGCGCCATGGTTACGGAGGCGGAGCCACAGCTCCAGGTCTTCGGCCTTGCGGAAACTCTCGTCATAACGGAAGTCGGGAAGTCTGCGGCGCCGTATCATCACTGTGGGATGCGCCACGGGGCACCGGAATATCCAGTAGAGCGAAAATCTTAATCCCTTGACGGGATAACGGCGCTGACTCAGAATTCTGCCATTCTCGTTCATGAGGTTGAGAAAGCCCCCGGTAATGTCGATATCAGGATGTGAGCGAAGAAAATCGAGTTGCTTCTCGAAGCGGTCGGGTTCCGACCTGTCATCGCCGTCCATACGGGCTATAAGTTCCCCGCGGGCCTGTCGCAGACCTTCGTTGAGTGCAGCCACAAAGCCCATTCTTTCGCCTTTCCGGATTACCCGCACGCGTGAGTCTTCCTGTGCAAGGGCGTCAATCTCACGGCATGTCTCCGCTGATGTACTGTCGTCGAGGATGAGAAGTTCGAAATTGCGGTAGGTTTGGGCAAGAATGCTTCCCACGGCTTCCCTTACAAAGGCCGGCGGCTCATTGAAGGTGGCCATGATGACCGATATCAACGGGTTCTTGCTCTCCATGCCGTTATCCATGTATATTAACAGTTGTTGCCTGACAGGATTTTCATCATGCAATGGTCGAGCACCATATGGAGGTCTTCGGAAATCTGCATGTCGTGGATGGGAATGTTTACGCCATGACGTGTCATTTTGGCAAGCCGTCCTCCGTCGTAGCCGGTGAAGGAGACGGTCACGCCGCCGTTGGCGTTGGCATATTCCACGGCTCTGACCACGTTCTCCGAATTGCCCGACCCTGAGATGCCTATCACAACATCACCCTCGCGGAAATAATTCTTCAGAGGGTGCACGAAGATATCCTCATATGAAATATCGTTGCCGTAGGCCATGAGTGAGGGGATGTTGTCGTTGAGGCAGAGGAAACGGTATTTTTTCTCCTGGCAGAAGGAGACGCCTTTGTTGAAATCACATACGAAATGAGAGGCTGTGGCGGCACTCCCGCCGTTACCCATGATGAAGATGTTGCGTCCCGACTCACGGGCATCCTCCAGCACATTCATCACCTCACTGATATTCTCTTTGGGTATGCGGTCAATCGTCGACTTGAGACGCTCGAAATAGCTCTCTATGTCCTGCAGATAGTTCTTCTTCATAGCATATCGCCTATATGGATTATCTTGGAGCCTTGGTCGTCGAAGTTGAATTTCATCTCCGACTCGCCATACATATTCCCCAGAAAATCCTCGTGTCTTGAACCGGGACAATAGAACAGCATGAATCCGGCACCGCCGGCCCCGAGAAGCTTACCTCCCGTGGCTCCGGCTTTTATCCCTTTATTATACAACGTATCTATGACGTCGGATGTTATCCCGTTTGTCAACGATTTTTTCATCATCCACCCTTCATGCAGGATAGTGCCCATGGCATCTATGTCGTTGTTTTCCAGCCGGTCCTTCAGGTCGTAGGCGAGCTGTACCATTTTTTTCTGCACCTCGAACTTGTCGTCGTTGGAGATGGCTTCTTGCTGCCGTTTCAGTATCTCGTTGGCCGAGTGTTTGCCGCCGAGGTAGAACATGAACAGGTTCCGCTCCAGCTCTTTTCTCTTTGCGCGGTTCATGATGATTCTCTCCACCACTACCGACTCGTCGCCGTGGAAAGTGATGAGGTTGAGGCCTCCGTAAGCGGCCGCATACTGGTCCTGTTTGCCGATGGGACTACCCACCTTGTTGATTTCCACATCGCATGCCATGGCGCCGAGGGCGCCGGCTCCGGAGGCTTTCCCGAGGTAGGCCCGGACTGCGTTGAGAAGCCCTACGGTGAACGAGCTGCTCGACCCTAATCCAGTGCCTGACGGCACGTCGGCTATAGAGTTGATGTCTATGCCCGACAACCCGTACTCCTTCAGCACTTCCCGGAAGATGGGATGCCTGATGTCATCCACATCACCCACAAGTTCGTTCTTGCTGTATTTGAGCTGTATCTTGTCCTTCTGGAAGAAGGGGTGCAGCACGATATACATATATTTGTCGATGGCCGTGGAGAGTACGGCTCCCGTATGTCGGCGATAGAACGACGGGAGGTCGGATCCGCCGCCGGCGAAAGATATCCTGAAGGGTGTGCGTGTGATGATCATGGCAGTAGAATGGTCTATGATTAATGATAAACGATTAAGGATTGGTGCTGAACAGCTTATTCAGGGTTTCAAGCAAGGCGAATGGGCGGTTGGTATCAATCTTGATGGCTCTGGCACAGCCCGCGTTGCGGCCGGCGAGGATGTCGGAGTCGCGGTCGCCGATCATCACCGACTGCGTCATGTCGATATTCAGGTCCTCCTTGGCCCGCAGCAGCAGTCCCGGAGCCGGCTTGCGGCAATCGCATCTTATCTTGTACTCCTTTCGTTCCTCAGGGTATCCGCTGTCGGGATGGTGAGGGCAGTAGTATATACCGTTGAGATATGCCCCTTCCCGGCCAAGCATGGTCTCGAGGGTGGCGTGTATTTCCTCCAGTTCTTCTATTGAGCAAAGGTTGCGGGCTATCACCGGCTGGTTGGTGACTACCACGGCAAGCCATCCTTGCCTGTTGATGAGTTTTATGGCTTCGGCGGCTCCATCGATGAGTCTCAGACGTTCCGGACGGTCAAGGAGATTCACCTCCTCATTAATCACCCCGTCGCGGTCAAGAAAGATGCATGGACGGGGATTGTGACGGTTCATACGTTTCACCTTCCCCGACACGACATCGTGCGACACCTCGGCAT
>CABUTY010000181.1 GCA_902494595.1 uncultured Porphyromonadaceae bacterium
TATGCGACGCCCCTCCTCATTGATGCCCATGTAATCGCGCTTAATGCATACATGAAGTTTGTCGGTCCACCGCAAATACTTCTCCCACACTGCAAAGGTAGGCATAGGCTCCCCCATTATCTCACTCAACGCAAAACGCGCCTGCTCCTCATAAGTCAGGAAAGGATACAGATACGTATATTTCCGGCAGAAGTCCTTCAGATAATATTCGAGTCCCTTATTGCCTGAAAGGCCCGAAAGATGTTCATCAAGCGCCGCCGATATCTCACTCAGGAAGTCGCGGAACTCCCGGTACGACTTGACACCGCATTTGTGAAACTCTTCCCTCACCAGTTTACGGCTCCCTATTATGTAAGGCAATGCATTATCTATGTCGCCCAAGCGTGCGAACACATTGCCCGTATGCGTGGAAAGCTTGCCGAAGCGCAGGGAATAATCGTTACCGATGTTGACCATAACCACATTGGGGCACCATGATATTATCTCGCGGAACACCTCCATGGGAAGCTCCTTTACAAAGTTGTCGGCTTTCCGCCTGTATTCGCCATAATCGTAAAAGCAAGCCCGTATGCTGCTGAGGAATACGTCAATCAGACGTGGCAGCGCATCGCGAAGATTCATATAATCCTGCCATCCCAGTTTTCTGTCCCTTATTCCATCGGCCGGGTCGGAACTGCATATCAGCCTGGTGAAGTTCTCCGGATCTGTCATAAGTTTCCGCAATGCCCCAACGGAAACATCGTCGAGCTTCTGCCGGAGATTGTTGAAGCCCTCCCTGAAATGATTGATGAAACGGGGGTCAACGCCATCTTCCTCTATAAGATTCCGTTGCCACTTATCTCCATCAGTTTCTATTTCCGCATACTGCATCTTTATATTTTGCAGCTCGTCGACAGAACGGGTGCCGCAGTTCTTCAGACGCATCAATCTTTCATTGGGTATCGCAAAAAGGTCGGATAGTGTGTTGAAGCCCGCCTGTATACATACGTAATACGCCCTTGCACTCAACCTGTCGTATTCAGGCAAATCCGTCAGAAGTGTGTCGAGTTTCATAATATTAACGATAAAAAATCAAAGATTAAAGATTAAATATAAACGATTAAAGATTAAGGAAGGCTTCTATTGTGATGAGCGGAAGACTCGCCATTTGTCGAACATTGCCGTCATGTCGGGAGGAACCGGAGCCTCGAAGTCCATCTCCTTGCCTGTATGGGGGTGTCGGAAGCCGAGTGTCCGCGCATGTAACGCCTGGCGCGGACAGAGGGCAAAACAATTCTCCACAAACTGGCGATATCTTGCCGTGGGTGTCCCTTTAAGTATGTTGTCGCCGCCATAACGGGCATCGTTGAACAATGGATGCCCCTGGCTCTGGAAATGCACTCTTATCTGATGCGTACGCCCCGTCTCGAGCACGCACTTCACTATGCTTACATATCCGAAATCCTCGAGCACGTCATAATTGGTAACGGCATGCTTGCCCACATTCGGGTCCTTCATCACGGCCATCTGCAAGGGATTGCGCGGATTGCGGGCGATATTGCCGATGATGGTGCCGGCACGCTCAGGCATGCTTCCCCATATCATGGCCACGTATTCGCGACGCGTGGTCTTCTCGAAAAACTGACGGCCGAGTATCGTCTTGGCCTCCGGAGTCTTGGCCACCACCAGAAGCCCCGACGTATCCTTGTCGATACGGTGCACAAGTCCCAGCCGGGGATCGTTGACATCGTAGTCGGGAGTGTCGCGGAAATGCCATGCCAGGGCGTTGACAAGCGTACCTGTCCAGTTGCCGTGGCCGGGATGCACCACGAGCCCCGCCGGCTTGTTGACAACCAGCACCCACTCATCCTCATATACTATGTCGAGGGGTATATCTTCGGCTACTATCTCGAAGTCGTAGCGTGGACGGTCCATAACCACCGACACCACATCGTCGGGCTTTACCTTATAGCTCGATTTCACAGCTGTGCCGTTCACTATGACACAGCCCGCGTCGGCCGCCTGCTGCACTCTGTTGCGAGATGTCCGCTCCAGCCTGTCGGTAAGGAATTTGTCAACACGGAGAAGCTGCTGACCTCTGTCGGCAACAAACCGGAAATGCTCGTATAGCTCTCTTCCGCTGTCGTCTATGAATATCTTCGAATCGTCTATATCCTCCCGTAATGAAACTGACTCTTCATCCTGCATCATACGAAATCCTTACGCTTGTCTGATTAGAAATACTGGCTGTTCTCCTCCTCGTTGTTGAGCGGCACCTTCTCCACCTGCTCCTTGGGTTTCTCTTCCGGCAACTCATAATTGCCGTAGCTTTCGCCATATCCTTCGGCAGGCTCTCCGGCAAACGACGCCGGGTTATCCTCATATTGCCGCAGCAGCTCCGCATTCTGCAAGGAGTCCTGCAGGTCGTTGAGTCGTCCGTCTGACACTTCCACGACTATCGACACATTCACCGGAACCTTCTGCATCTTGCGCACGGGACGCCCGTTGGCGATAATCTTCACCACTCTATCCGACACGCCCAGTACCTTCACCATCTTGATATTCTTGAAGCCCAGTTCCTCCAGCTTGGCGAGCGCCGAACGGTAGGACTCCCCTTTCAACGCATATTCCGAGGGATGGTTATCGTCGTCGAGAATCACCTCCTTGGGGTGAACCGAATTGATATACAGAAAAATCTTACGGCCCGGCTTGACCACCGACCTGGCTTTAGGGAACTGCTCGATGACGATACCGGGACGCAGGTCGTCGCGATAAATAGAGTCGCGGATATCCACCTTCAGGCCTGCGGCATGCAGCTTCTCCACGGCCTCCGTGTATGTAAGATTCTCCACACCCGGCACCGTCAGCGTGCGCCCATGCTTGGTGAACAATGCCGCGCTCAAATACGCAGCATACAGCCCCAACAAGGCTATGACGCTGATTATCAGAATATTGGCTATCACCGGATGGCGGTTAGCAAAGCCGCTACCCCAACTGTATGAATGGTCTTCTTCGTTACGTCTCAACTTCAACTGCTATTTTTTACAGCACAAATTTAACAATTTTCCCAAAATAATCCAATTCCCCCTAATAATTCCGGCATCTCCAATCACTCCGTCGCATTATCCCGATTATAAAAAATTATTAAAAAAGGAGTCTTCCCTCGCGGTTATCTCCGATTTTTTTTGTAATTTTGCGGTTCAAAGCGACTTATAGGAAATGCGCATACTATATAAGATACTACCCATTGTGGCTGCTTGTCTGATGATGGTGTCCTGTACGGAATTCACCAAAGTCATGAAAAGCAAGGACCTCGACTATAAGTTCGAGTATGCCAAGAAAGCTTACGAGCAGAAAAAATATCTTCAGGTTCAGCAGATTCTTCAGGAGATTTACACTCCGCTGCGAGGGTCGGCCAATGGCGAGGAAGCCCTGTTCATGCTCGCCATGGCTTATTATTCCAATAAGGAATATGACAGCTCCGCCCTATATTTCAAGACTTACTACAACCGATACCCCAAGGGAAAATTCGCGGAGCTGGCACGCTTCTATTCCGGCTATGGCTATTACCTCGACTCTCCCGACCCTCAGCTCGACCAGTCGTATACCATCAAGGGTATCGAGGAACTCAAGGACTTCATAGAGTTCTTCCCCAAGAGCGAGAAAGTGCCGGAGGCACGCGAGGCCATTTTCCAGCTCCAGGACAAACTGACCCTCAAAGAGCTGCAGAACGCTCAGCTTTACTATAACCTCGGCAATTTCATGGGCAACAACTACCGCTCCGCGATTATCGTCTGCGAGAACGCCCTCAAAACATACCCTTTCTCCAAATACAAGGAGGAGTTCGAATTCCTGATTCTCAAATCGAAATTCCAGGAGGCTCGCCAGAGCGTAAGCGAAAAAATGCCCGAAAGATACCGTGATGTAGTTGACGAATATTACTCATTTGTCAACAACAACCCGGAGTCGAAAAACCTCAAGGAGGCTGAGACTATACTGCGGATAGCTGAAAAACACGCCTCCAAATAAATCTGAAAATACTTATATAAATCATAATAGCACTTATGGATTATAAGAAAACGAATGCGCCGCTGAACACGGTGACCCGCGACATGATAGCAATGGCCGAGCAGACGGGCAACGTATATGAGACCGTTTGCATCATCGGCAAGCGCTCAAACCAGATTGCAACCGAACTCAAGAAGGAACTGGAGAAGAAGCTCCAGGAGTTCGCCTCTACCGACA
>CABUTY010000182.1 GCA_902494595.1 uncultured Porphyromonadaceae bacterium
ATTTGCGGCCCATCGTGGAGCATTCGAGGTGACATACCGGGAATCCCTCGCTCCATGGGCTGGGCCAGTGCATGATATGCTCCGGGGCTGCCTTTTTCCAGAGGGCGAAGTCGAGGGGCGAGCGTTTTTCGCTCTGGCCGTCGAGTTCGCGCGTGGTGTTGCGGAGCTCGTCGATATTGCGTCCCGACAGGATGCCGTAATGATGGTCCTTGTTGTAGCGGGCCACATCGAAGTATATGCTGCCGCAACTCTCGTAGGCATAGCCCGACTCGAGGATGCGCTTCACATATTCTATCTGCTCGATGATGTGTCCGGAGGCGTGGGGCTCGATGCTGGGCGGAAGCACGTAGAGAGCCTCCATGTCATGGTGGTAGCGGTTGAGATAGTACTGCACCACTTCCATAGGCTCGAGCTGTTCGAGACGCGCCTTCTTGGCTATCTTGTCCTCGCCCTCGTCGGCATCATGCTCCAGATGTCCCACATCGGTGATGTTGCGCACATACCTTACCTTGTAGCCCTTGTGCAGGAGCAGACGGTAGAGGATGTCGAAAGTGATGGCGGGGCGGGCATGTCCCAGATGAGCGTCGCCATAAACCGTGGGACCGCATACGTACATACCCACGTGCCCCGGCATAAGAGGCCTGAAGGCCTCTTTATTCCGGGTCAGGGTGTTGTACAACAGCAGTGTCGATTCCATCGTCCTGTCAATTGTTGCCGGCCTGGCTCTTGGCCTGGGCGGGCATGATCTCGCCGAACTGTGCCTCGTATTTCTTGATGTTGTCGGTCAGGGCGAACATCAGCTTCTTGGCGTTCTCGGGGCTCATGATCACGCGTGATACCACCGGAGCCTGAGGCATCCCGGGAGCCGCGAAGATGAAGTCGATGAGAAACTCGCTCGGGCTGTGGCCGATCATGGCGAGATTCGTGTACTTGCCGTCGGCAAGCTCAGGACGTAACTGTATCTGTAGCTGGTTCTGGTTCTGATTCTGATTTTCGTTCATAATTTTTATTATTGGATGTGTCTGATATCGGTCCGCAAGTTCTCTGTGCGTGCCGCTATATCAATGCGAAATTAGCAAAAATCCCTGACATTTGCAACACTGGAGATTCTGCCGTCAGCCATATGGACTGTGGTGTCGGCGATATCGGCCAGTGTGGGGTCGTGGGTCACTATCACGAAAGTCTGGCCGAGGTCGTCGCGTAATGTTCCGAAGAGCCGGAGTATGTCGTCGCGGTTATGCGAGTCGAGACTCCCGGTAGGCTCGTCGGCGAAGACCACCGACGGGTTGTTGACGAGGGCTCTTGCCACGGCGGTGCGTTGTCGTTCGCCGCCGCTGAGGGCCGAGGGCTTATGGTCGCAACGGTCCGATAGCCCCAGCATTTCCAGCAGCTCCCCGGCGCGTGCCATGGCCTTGCGTCGGCTCTTGCCCCCGATCATGCCGGCGATGGCAACATTCTCTTGAGCCGTGAACTCCCCGAGAAGCTGGTGAAACTGGAAGATGAATCCGATATGGCCGCTGCGGAACGCCGACAACTTCCTGTCGTTGAGGCCGCTCACCGATACACCGTCATATAGAATCTCCCCACTGTCGGGTCGGTCGAGAGTGCCGGCTATCTGCAGCAACGTGGTCTTCCCGGCGCCGCTCGGCCCAAGGATGGTGACTATCTCCTTTTCTCCGATGCGCAGAGATACATCCCGGAGCACTTCAAGACTCCCGTAACTCTTGTATATGTTTCTGATTTCAAGCATATTCAGTGATTTCAAGCATATTCAGATTCCCGAGATTTTTCTTATCACGTGGTTGGCCAGGAATATCCCGAAGATTGCCGGGATTGAGGCAATGGTGCCGAAGGAGGAGCGTTTGTTTGGCTCGTCGAGAGGAATCACGGAATGGCGTTCGGGCCTTTCGGTGCTTGCCACGACGGTCAGTCCGGTGCGGATTCCCTGTTTGCGGAGTCGTTGGCGCACCACTCTGGCAAGGCCATCCTCGCGTGTGTCGGAAATGTCGTGATACCCCACCTTCGACGGGTCCACACGGCCGCCGGCCCCCATGCTGCTGACCACGGGTATGCCATGCGTCAGACAATGGAGAATGAGCGCCATCTTGGGCGCCACGGTGTCGATGGCGTCAATCACGAAGTCATACCCGGCATCGAGTAGCGAGGCGACATTTTCGGGAGTGATGTAGGTCTTCAGAGGATTTACATCAATCTCGGGGTTTATGTCGCGGAAACGGGCGGCGAAGAGCTCTACCTTGGGGAGGCCTATCGTGGAATGCAGGGCTATCAGCTGACGGTTGATGTTAGAGGGGGCCACATCATCGGCATCCGCCATGGTGATATGTCCCACGCCGGAACGGGCAAGCATTTCAGCGGCATAGCCGCCGACACCTCCGACACCGGCCACGAACACCCGGCTGCGCCCCAGCCGTTCCATAGCATCCGCCCCTAACAGTGTCGCCGTCCGCCCCTCCCACTTGTCACTAATCACTTATGACTTATCATTTATCACTTATTACTGATCCAGCTTCCCTGAAACCCTGTTTCCTCCAGAGTCTTGATGACCTGGCTTGCCGTTTCGGCGTCTTCGGGAATGCCGTGCACTTCGAGCACTTTGTCGACGTTGTCGAGGTCAAGGTCCCAGTTGGCGTTGGGGAACTGACGGTTTACAGCCTCCAGTATGGCGGCTTTGCAGCCGGCGCATCTTGCGTTTGTCTTGAATTTCATAGCTTGATTTTTGTTAGACGTAAAGAATTGGTGACCACGCAGACAGAGCTCAGGGCCATGGCGGCGGAAGCGAACATGGGTGAGAGCATGAATCCGAGCGGATATAGAGCTCCGGCAGCCAGCGGGATGCCGAGGGTGTTGTATATGAATGCCCAGAAGAGGTTCTGGCGTATTATTCCGACGGTAGTTCTGGAGAGTCTGATAGCGGCGGTGACAGTGTTGATGTTACCGGCCACGAGGGTGATCTGGGCGGTTTCGAGGGCAATATCGCTGCCGCCGCCGAGAGCTATGGAGACGTCGGCCTTGGCGAGGGCTTCGGCGTCGTTGATACCGTCGCCGGCCATGGCCACCTTATGGCCTTCGGCCTGCAATGCGGCTATTACCTGCAGCTTGTCGGCGGGGCTTACCTCGGCATGGACAGTGTCAATACCCGTTTCGCGGGCCACTGTCAAAGCTGCGGCCTTGCGGTCGCCGGTGAGCAGCACCGGCGTAATCCCCTCGCGGCGCAGTGTGGCTATGGTATCAGCGATGCCGGCACGCAGTGTGTCGCGGATCCCTATGGCTGCCACGAGCCGGCTGTCGGCGGTCACGACGGCAATGCTCATGCCTCGCCGTTCCATGTCGGCGATATGCATGCGCAGCTCTATGTCGTCGGATGCCGCAGCAAGTGTCGGATTCCCTATTCGGTAGAGTGTGCCCCCGCTGACAGCCTCCAGACCTTCACCTGCCTTGTAACTGTATGTGTCGGGATGTACCGGGACTGTGCACTTCTGTTTGAAATATCCGCATATGGCCTCGGCTAACGGATGCGTGCTGAGCATCTCGGCGCCGTAAATGACGCCTTCGGCCTGGAGGATTTCCTCACGCCCCATGTTGCGGGCAAAAAAGATTTCGGCCACTTGTGGACGCCCTTCAGTGAGGGTTCCTGTTTTGTCGAAGACAATGGTATCAATGTCGGCGAATTGTTCGAGGGCGGCGGCATCCTTAATAAGGAACCCGTCGGTAGCTGCGCGGCCTATGGCAGCCACCGCCGTGGTGATGTTCTGGTGCGGCATCGACTTCTACCGCCGTGGTTTCCGCGCTCTTGCCGCCAAAGCTCCCAACATGGACTCCCTGGTGGCCATATCCACGCTGATAAGCTTTCTCTACTCCGTTTTCAACACCATCCT
Organism: uncultured Porphyromonadaceae bacterium; assembly: GCA_902494595.1. GTDB lineage: Bacteria > Bacteroidota > Bacteroidia > Bacteroidales > Muribaculaceae > Lepagella. The sequence continues at coordinate 3,897 of CABUTY010000182.1, forward strand.
GCCGGATACCCTTGCCGGCCATGGCATAGATGCCGGCCTCTACTATGAGGGGGCGGCCATGATCATCGCCTTCGTGCTTACCGGCAAATATATGGAGATGCGCAGCCGGCGGCATACGGGCGACGCGTTGCGTGCCCTTATGGGCCTTCAGCCCAAAGAAGCGCTGAAAGTGGCTGCCGACGGTTCCCTGACGCCTGTTCCCATAAGCGAGATACGTCCCGGCGACGACATAGCCATACGTCCCGGCGAGCGGATACCCGTTGACGGCAAGGTCAAAAGCGGCGTAGCCACCGTCGACGAGAGCATGCTCACGGGCGAGCCGATAC
>CABUTY010000183.1 GCA_902494595.1 uncultured Porphyromonadaceae bacterium
TAACCGAGGCACGCGGGTTTACCCCCGTTATCGAGGATAAACTCGCGGGCTATGGTGTCGAGACGGCGGGTGGTCTCGCCGGGCTTCGCCCATCTGGCCACCTCGCCCAGAGTGCGGCTCACCAGGTCGCCGGCAAGCCGCATCTGCTCTATTTCCTCCGCTGTCTTGACGTATATCATTGTCCGTTATGTCAGAAAGCTCCGTTACCTGTGGTACGGCCCTTGATACGGCCATCCTTCATCAGACCGTTGTAACGGTGCATCAGCAGGTGACCTTCGATGATGCGCAGCGTGTCTAGAACCACACCCACCATAATCAGCAGCGACGTGCCGCCGAAGAAGGAGGCGAAGTTGCGGTTGAGTCCGCAAATGTGGGCGATAGCCGGAAGTATGGCCACGATACCCAGGAATATGGAGCCGGGCAGCGTGATACGCGACATTATCGAGTCAAGGTAATCTACAGTGGGCTTGCCGGGCTTGATACCGGGGATGAAGCCGTTGTTGCGCTTCATGTCCTCGGCCATCTGGGCAGGACGTACCGTGATTGCCGTATAGAAGTATGTGAAAGCCACAATCATGATGAAGTATACCAGATTGTACCAGAAGCCGTACATGTCGGTCATCGCTCCGAAGAAACCTGTCTGGTTAGTGGAGAAACCCACGAGGGTCACGGGGATGAACATGATGGCCTGAGCGAAGATGATAGGCATGACACCTGCGGCATTCACCTTCAGGGGTATGAACTGGCGAGCGCCGCCATACTGCTTGTTGCCTACCACTTTCTTGGCATACTGCACGGGGACCTTACGCGTGCCCTGCACGAGGAGCACGGCTCCGGCGATGACTGCCAGCAGAATCACAATCTCCACAAGGAAGAGCACCAGACCGCCACCTGCGGAATTCATCAGGCGTCCGGTGAACTCCTGGATGAAAGCCTCGGGAAGACGAGCGATGATACCTATGAGGATTATGAACGAGATACCGTTGCCGACACCTTTCTGGTCTATACGCTCACCGAGCCACATGATGAACATGGATCCGGCGGCGAGCACAATGGTCATGAACACGATTGTCCAGAATCCGAGTTCCACATGACCACCGGCAGCCTGCACCTGATATTTGAGGTTCATCAGGTAAGCGGGGCCCTGGAGAGCCAGAATCAGCACCGTAAGGTAACGGGTGTACTGGTTGAGCTTCATACGGCCGCTCTCGCCCTCGCGCTGCATCTTCTGGAATGCGGGGAGCACCATGCCGAGAAGCTGAATCACGATGGAGGCCGTGATATAAGGCATGATACCGAGCGCGAAGATGGAGGCCTGCGAGAATGCGCCGCCCGAGAACATGTCGAGCAGCTGCATCAGACCGTCGGCCGTGAAGTTCTTGAGGGCCATCAGCTCATCAGGGTTGATGCCCGGCAGAACCACGTAACATCCGAAACGGTAGATTATCACAAGCAGCAGCGTGATGCCGATGCGCTTGCGCAAATCCTCGATGCTCCAGATATTTTTGATTGTTTTAGTAAATCCCATTTTGTAGAGAGGTTATTTTTTGACTATTGAACCGCCGGCGGCCTTGATAGCTTCCTCGGCAGTTTTGGAGAAGGCGTTAGCCTCAACCTCGATGGAACGGGTGATGTTACCGTTGCCGAGGACCTTGACGAGGGCCTTCTTGCTTACGAGGCCGGCGTTGCGGAGGTCGTCGAGGGTGATTTTCTCCATCTTGGAAGCTTCGGCCAGGGCCTCGATTGCATCGAGGTTGATGGCCTTGTATTCCACACGGTTGATGTTCTTGAAGCCAAACTTAGGCACACGGCGCTGGAGTGGCATCTGACCACCTTCGAAGCCAATCTTGCGCTTATAACCGGAACGCGACTTGGCGCCCTTGTGGCCGCGCGTGGAGGTGCCGCCGTAGCCCGATCCTGTGCCACGGCCTATTCGCTTGTTCTTCTTGTTGCTGCCTACGGCAGGCTGTAAATTATGCAATTCCATTTCCGTTCTGCTTAGATGTTGGTTACTTCCACCAGGTGGTGTACTGTCTTGATCATGCCGCGGATAGAAGGGGTGTCCTCCATCACCTTCGACTGGTGCATTTTGCGGAGGCCGAGCGCGTCGAGAGTGGCTTTCTGCACTTTCGGTGCGTTGATACGGCTTTTTATCTGAGTGATTTTAATCTTTGCCATTGGGAGGTGAATTATTTACCGTTGAACACTTTTTCTACGGGGATACCGCGCTGCTTGGCGATCTGAGCGGGGCTTCTGAGTTCGCCGAGAGCCTCGATAGTGGCCTTGACGAGGTTGTGGGGGTTAGAGCTGCCCTTGCTCTTTGCGAGGACGTCGGTTACACCCACGCTCTCAAGCACGGCACGCATAGCGCCACCGGCCTTCACTCCCGTACCCTCCGAGGCAGGCTTGAGGAAAATCTCGGAGCCGCCGAACTTGGCGCTCACCTCATGGGGAATTGTTCCTTTGTACACGGGCACCTTTATAAGGTTCTTCTTGGCAGCCTCCACGCCTTTGGCGATAGCTGCGGTGACCTCATTGGCTTTGCCGAGGCCCCATCCTATAACACCGTCGGAATTGCCTACCACCACGATTGCGGCGAAGCTGAAGGCGCGACCACCCTTCGTGACTTTGGTCACACGGTTGATGGCCACCAGGCGATCCTGCAATTCCAAATCATTAGTCGTCTTTACCTGATTGTTTCTCTTTGCCATGATTCCTGTTAAAATTTAAGGCCTCCCTTGCGGGCTGCGTCTGCCAATGATTTTACACGTCCATGGTAAAGGTAGCCGTTGCGGTCGAACACGACGCTCTCGACGCCCTTTTCCTTGGCTTTGCCGGCCACGGCCTCACCAACCTTGGCGGCTATCTCTGTCTTGGTGCCACCTTCCAGGCCTTTCGACGATGCCGAGCAGATGGTTTCGCCCTTAAGGTCGTCGACCAGCTGCACATAGATGGCCTTGTTGCTGCGGAACACGGTCATGCGCGGACGTTCCGCCGTGCCCTGTACCTTCCCGCGGATGCGGGTCTTTATCTTGTTTCTTCTTGCTATCTTGGATACCATAATGCTTCAATTATTTAGCGTTAGCCGACTTGCCGGACTTGCGGCGGATAATCTCGCCGACAAACTTGATACCTTTGCCCTTGTAAGGTTCTGGCTTGCGCAGCGAGCGGATTTTTGCGCACACCTGACCCAACAGCTGTTTGTCGCAGCTCTCGAGGATGATGAGCGGGTTCTTATTGCGCTCGGACTTTGCTTCCACCTTGATTTCCTTGGGAAGCTTGATGAAGATGGCGTGGCTGAAACCCAGAGCGAGCTCCAGGACCTGTCCGGTGGATGTGGCGCGATAACCTACGCCCACCAGCTCCATCTCCTTCTTGTAGCCTTCCGATACGCCTACCACCATGTTGTGGATAAGTGCGCGGTACAGACCGTGAAGCGAACGGTGTTCCTTGTCGTCGGTAGGACGGGTCACATATACGTGGCCTTCCTTTACCTCCACATTGATGTCAGGATTAATCTCCTGCTTGAGTTCTCCCTTGGGGCCTTTGACCGTTACCTCGTGGTCTTTGACTGTTACGGTTACTCCGGCCGGTATCTCGATTGGGGCTTTTCCTATTCGTGACATACTTTCCTCCTTCCGATTAATAAACGTAGCACAAAACCTCGCCGCCGATCTTACGCTCGGCAGCTTCCTTGTTGGTCATTACTCCCTGCGAAGTAGACAGGATAGCGATGCCGAGGCCGTTGAGCACGCGCGGCATGTCCTTGTAACCTGTGTACTGGCGAAGACCCGGACGCGATACGCGGTGCAGGTTGGTGATGGCGCTCACCTTCTCTACCGGGTCATATTTCAGAGCGATCTTGATCACTCCCTTGGGGGCATTCGTATCATCGAACTTGTAGTTGAGGATATAGCCCTGATCGAAGAGGATCTTGGTGATCTCTCTCTTCATTTTCGACGTCGGAATCTCCACCACGCGGTGGCCCGCCATGATGGCGTTCCGAAGTCTGGTCAAATAATCTGCTATAGGATCAGTCATTTTCAGTTAATTGATTCAGATTTACCGAACAATATTAAAACTCTCATGTTGAAACCACCCCGGACGCAAGTCCGGGATGGTCCATATTTTGCTTAACGGAGCAATATGGCTAATATTTTACCAGCTTGCTTTCTTGACACCTGGGATAAGGCCGGCGGTAGCCAGCTCGCGGA
>CABUTY010000184.1 GCA_902494595.1 uncultured Porphyromonadaceae bacterium
ATAGGCGGCAACGGTGAAGCTGTTGTATTCCTTGTCGCCGGATATGGCCGGGACTGCACCTGTGGAAGCATAGGGGGTGGATGAGCACATCACGTATTTCGGACTGAACGGATATGCGAATGAGGGATTGAAAGGAGCTGTGGCGTGGGCGCTCTGCGGAGTGTCGGCCGGGGCAAGGTGGTCATAACATGCATTGTTCTCCTGATTGCACAGATATTTCAGCCCCTGGTCCGTGTTGGCTATCGGCGGCGTGTATATACCCAGTTTGCGGCCATATTTGGGATAGGCTTCGTATTGCTGCAGACGCGACAGGGTGAAATAGGTGGATGTGTCCATTTTCGGAGCACATATGATGTACTTTGAGGGTTCGCTGATGTTGAGGCCGAATCCCGACAACACGCTGCCGTCGGCACGGCACAGGTCGATGCACATCTGGACCACCTTGTTGTCGTTTCCTTTGGTCTCGTACAGGGGCGTGCGGTCGAATGCCGCGCCAATCTCATAGAAGTCCGAGACGTTGTTGCTGACCACGTCACCGTTCTTCAGGGCATCGCCGTGTCGGGTCACTGAGAATCCGATGTTGCCGAAATCGGTTTTCCATGTCAGGGCATTCCAGCATACGTCGGTTTTGGGTCCGAGATTGCTTTTTACAGTAAACAGGCGGTAGGTATTGGCGCCGCCAGATGAGGCTGTGATGGAATGGAAGTACTGGCCGCAATTGTTGACGAACATGGCCTGGTGCCATGCAATCTGGGTGGTGTTGGCTTTGAACGAGCTGTCATCGGCATCGGCCAGGGTGAGGGGAGAGTTGTCGGGCATCATGAGCTTGAGGGATACCACTTTGTCGGCCATGTCGGCATTGACGTCGATGTTCATGTCGCCCTTGAGCTCTACGTCGGGGAAGAACACGTTGGATTTGTATGTGTCGTCATATACAACCTGAATGTTGTAAGTGCCGGCGGGAAGGTCGAAAGAACCCGTGGCCGACCCTTCGGATTTCCAGAACATATAGGTGTCCTTCATGACGAATATCACATTGGGGACAGCGTTCTGACCTGCTGCGTCGGCTTTGCTGGTAACGGTGAGCCTGTGAGTGTCGGCTCCTTGTGTGTAGAGGCTTTTTGCAATGAGTTGCTCGCGGGTTTCGGGAATGCTGGTAATCTGCTGTGTTACAGAGCCGTCATCACCAATTGAGGACTGGAGGATAACGGCGCCGGGCATGGCCGTTGACTGCTGTATGCTTTCGGAGAGGGTGTGCGGCGTATTGGCCGTGATGGGGAATGCAGGTGCCAGAAGTGCGAGTGCAAGCGCTGTGGAAAGGTACCGGTGTTTCATATGAAAGTGTTTTGTTGTACAGGGAGCCAGTTGTTTAAATCCCGTGGCCCGGCCCCTTTCGGCTGTCGCCGGGATTCATATGGCAAAAATAGGCTCATTCCATAGGTTAAAAAATAACCTATGTTAATTTTTGTCGTGGTGCCCTTTTCCTTTCAGAATCCGGTTCCGTATGCGGCTAACGTGTACCTCGGTCATCCTGAGGTACGAGGCTATGGCTTTGAGAGGTACGGCATCGAACAGTTCGGGACGGCACTTCTCGAGCCATTCGTAACGCCAGCGGGCATCGCCGTTCATGATTCTGCCTTTCACTTCTGTCTGAAAGCTGCATTTCATGAATATGCCGGCTACCCAGCGGCAAAAGTCTTTCGACTCATCCATCATCCTGTCGAAACTCGATTTTGAAATCCGCAGAAGAATGCTGGGACAGCAGGCTTCGATGCACAGTATCGAGGGTGCACCAGCCCAGAAAGAGTGCATGGTGGTCAGGAATGTGCCCTCGCTGCCGAAATACAGATTGGTCTCTATCCCATCCTCAAGGATATACCCTCGCACAAATCCTTCCTTGATTATATATACGTCGGGATCGACGATGCCGATATTGATAATGGCTTCTCCCTTGGAATAGCTTTTTACGGTAGAGTTGTCGAGTATATATGCGTACAGAGCGTCGGACAGGGGGAAATCCGACTCTTCACCCAAAGCTTGGCGAAATTTTGTGTCAGTGTCCATAGTATTTATCAATCCGATTTTTAAGGAACGCTTTTTAAACGGAATCTGGGCATCGGCGCCACTGTGCGAAATGGCGGCGGTGACTGAGGTATGTCAGGTCGTGGTCGTGGCTGTAAGCCTCGCGCTCGAAGGATATCGCCTGATAGGCCGCGTACCATCGGCGCTTCTGCACAAGACGGAAGAGCCATTCAAAAAAGTAGATGATGTAGAATGGAATCCACAGCAACTCGCGTTGCTGGGCGGTATGGATGCGTTCATGGTTCACCACATAACGGTCTATCCATGAAGCGTCGCGCGTCCATATCGTGCCGAAAAGATTCATACAGAACCTCTTCGGCACGAAACGCGAGATTATTATGCGGGGTTGCTCCCTCATTCTTATCTTATAACGACCTTACGGCCATTTCGGATGTAGATTCCGGGAAGCGCGGGGTGCTCTATGCGGTGACCCTGCAGGTTGTACCATATGTCGGCTTCATTTCCCTGGTCGGATGATATTCCGTCGATGCCTACTGTCGGGGCAAGCTCCACCACATAATGACAGTCGCCTGACGCGAACCTGCGGCTGTTGGTATCTTCGGAGATTCCGGCGGTGATGTCTTTGCCGTTGAGGGTTACCGATGTGATCATATTGCCGGCGCCAGGAATGAATTTCACTGACAGGGGTTTGCCGTAATCCACATTGGCGGTGTTGCCTTCCACTCCGTTGATCATGGCGGAACCGTTGCCGCCGTTGACAATCACGCTTACGGCCACCGATGTCCTTTCCTGAATCTGGGAGAAGGCGCTCCATCCTGTGGCTGCGGCATATGACGACTTGCTGCCGCCCGGCACATAAAGAATGGCTTTGGGCGTCATTTTCTTGCTGAAAGTGGTGGCCAGGGCTGTCGGCACGCTACTTGCCAGGGAATAGAATGTCTTTATCGAATCGCAATTGGCGAAACATCCGGCGGCAATGCTCTTTATATTGGCAGGCACCGTGAAGGAAGTGAGTCCCTGGCAGCCGTCAAACACATAACTGTCAAGGGCTGTGAGAGTTGTGTTCAGCTCCACGTCGGCAAGAGCCTTGCAGCCGCGGAAAGCTCGCGGCCCCAGCACAGTCACGGATTCAGGAATCATGATGCTCTCCAGACCGCTGCCGGCAAAACTATACTGGCCGATTTCCGTGATAGTCGACGGGAAGGTGATGGATTTAAGGCTTGTGCTCTTTTCAAAGACACTGCGGCCCAAGGTTGTGAGACCTTCGGGCAGCACGACCTTCGACAATGACGTGCAGTTGTAGAACATTCTGTCTTCGAGCGTGTCGATAGGGCATCTTAGTTCGGCGCTTTCAAGGTTGGTGCAGCCATAGAAGCTGTTGTTGCCGAGAGCGGTGACAGTGGCCGGAATCACCACGGATTTAAGACCAGAGGTGTAGAACACCCTGTCGCCTATCTTCCTGACGCTTTCCGGGATGCCGATGGTGTCAAGCGCCTGACATTTGTAGAATGCGTTGTCATTGATTGTGGTTACATTGGAGGGGATGTTCACATATTTCAGCGACACACAGCCGCGGAACAGGCCGGTGGGGATTTCCTTGAGTCCCTGGGGCAGCTCCACGCTCCTGAGCCGGTCGCAGCCGTCGAACATATAGGTGGAGAGTTCCGTGACTTTCTTGGGAAGTACCAGTGATTCCAAGGCATCGCAGCCTCGGAATATACCCTGTGGCAGGGATGTGAGATTGTCCGACAGTCGGCATTTCTTCATGTTGGCGGCCCCGTCGAATAGATACGCCCCGATGGAATCTACGGAGTTGGGTATTATTATCGACTCAACGCCTGATCCGCGGAAAACGCCGTTGCCGATGCATTTCAACCCTTCCGGCATAGTACATGACGCCAGAGCCTCGCAGCCGTCGAAGGTATAAGCGTGTATAGTATCTATTTTGGCGGGAACAGATATCGTTTTCAGCGCTTTGCATCCGCGGAAGCATATTTCTCCTATGTATGTCAGCGTGGGCGCCAGTTCGATCTGCTCCACGGCTCTGGCGTTGTCGAAAACTCCCTTGCCGAGGTATTCCAGTTTTTTCGGCATCGTTATCGTGGTCATGGAATATGTGCTGCGGAAGGTTAACTCGTCAAGCCGGGTCACCAGGGGAGGAACAGCG
>CABUTY010000185.1 GCA_902494595.1 uncultured Porphyromonadaceae bacterium
GAACGCCGGGCCGACTACCAGCGCATCGTATGCCGCAGGTATCGCCTACACTCTCCTGGGCAAGGGACAGATTCTTAACTGCCGTAATTATGGCGAGATTGACGGCAAGAGCGGCACGAGCGGCGGTATCGTCTGCATCGCGGAACGAGGATCGCTGGTAAGCGGCTGCCGCAACGAAGGCAAGATTGCAGTGAACTCCACACAGGTGGGCGGTATCGCCGGCAAGTGCTCCGGAAAACTCCGCGAATGCGAGATCCTCACTGACCTGACGGCACCCAAGTGTAGCCAGATCGGCGGTATCACCGGATATACGCTCGATTCATGCCGTCTGGAGAAATGCACGAACCGGGGCAATATCACCATGCAGGGGAGCACCAACAAGGGAGGCGGCCTCGTAGGCTACGCCAACGGCTTCACCTACATCTACGACAGCGCCAACCATGGCGCGGTGAAATCGACCTCCACCTCCACCACAGGCTACATAGGCGGTATCGCCGGCCAGGGCGTGAAACTGAGCATGTACCGCACCAGCAACTATGCAGATGTGGAATGCGCCAACGGGCAGTACACCGGCGGACTTGCGGGCACTCTCGAGATGTCGGGCAGCGGCAACGTGGGCCATGTTGACAGCTGCTTCAACTACGGCAGTGTCAAGGGCGGCAACAAATATATCGGCGGACTCTACGGACGCCAGAGCGGCGACTACGAGACCCGTAACAGCGGCAACCATGGCAGCGTGACAGGCACCGGCGCCAAAGCCCAGAGCGACAACACCGCCGGTATCGTCGGTTACGCCACAGGTGATTTCTTCAACTGCTACAACGCAGGAGATGTCACCTCTAAGGGTATCCTCGTATCGGGCTTCCTCAGCGAAGGATCCGGCAACATCATCAACGACAGCTTCAACATAGGCTCGGTGACCTCCACAGCCACCAACGCCACGGCAACCAAGCCTGCGGCCGCCGGCTTCTGGGCCACAGGACGCTCCGAAAACCTTAAAAACAGCTACAATGCCGGACCCGTCAGCGGCAAGAACTTCGTCAGCGGCTTCATAGGCAATTTCAGCACCAAGGTCAATATCAGCGGATGCTATGCCGCAGCTCCCGTAACCGTCACCGACGAGTCAGGCACCGCAGCTCCATTCCTGCTGTCGACACCTTCGGGCGAAAATTCGTATGCCGACAACTATTACGACAATACTCTGTGCACGGCCACGGGCGGCAATGCCGAGGCAGCCACCGGCAAGTCCACCAAGGAAATGATCGACTTCGCTCCCAACGCCGCATATCAGGCAACACCTGCCTGTTATCCGACGCTCAAGAGCATGGCCAAGTGTATCCCCGGCAACTTCGCCGCAGCTCAGCTCTGCTTCAAAACCGACGAGGAGAACCTCTCGAATGTTCTCAACGACATGACCATCGGGCTGCTCGACGGTGTGGTATGGACGTGCTCGCCAGAACTCAAGATCGAGAACAACAAGGTTGTGATTGTCAAGAGTGATGCCAAGGGCGTCCAGGGATGGATTCAGAAACAGGGCGGCGAACTGTCGTACCGTTACAATCTGGTAATCAACGTGGATACGGGAATCGCCGAAATCGAAGGCAGCGACATCGCCGCCAGGGAGTATTATACACCCGACGGTCTGCGCGTACAGAAACCGCGTCCCGGACAGATTATAGTGGTCAAGACTATCTACACCGACGGCAAGGTGACAGTGCAGAGAGTGGCCTACGGCCGCTGATAACCGCAAACCATTACCTTAATCGCGAGGGGATACGTTTCGGCGTATCCCCTTTCGTTTGCAATCCGCGTCCTATCGATTTTATATAATGCGCTCCAAGCATCCACAATTGGCTGTTTGACGATTTTTTTGTAATTTTGTAACTGTCATGACAGAAGAGGAAATCAAAGAAAATATCACAGAAGTCGGAGAGACAGACAACACAGCCGGCACCTATACCGATGACGCCATCCAGACACTTACATGGAACGAGCATATACGTCGTCGTCCCGGCATGTACATCGGCAAATTAGGCGACGGGAGCCATTCCGACGACGGCATCTATGTGCTTGTAAAGGAGGTTGTCGACAACTCCATCGACGAGTTCAACATGGGTGTCGGCAAGCAGATAGACATAAGTCTTTCGGAAGATGGGACGGTATCGATCCGCGACTATGGACGCGGCATACCGTTGGGCAAGGTCAGGGCTGTGGCATCGGAAATCAACACCGGCGGCAAATTCGACGACAAGAACTTCAAGAAGTCGGTAGGTCTGAACGGCGTTGGACTGAAAGCCGTCAACGCCCTGTCGCGCGAGTGTCTGGTGGAATCGGTCCGCGACCATCTCAAGGTCAGCGTCCGTTTCGACCGTGGCAACCTCGTATCCGAGTCGGAACCGACCCCTACCGACGAGCCTAACGGCACGATGGTGAAGTTTACCCCCGACAACGATATCTTCCGCGGTTTCCACTTCAATCCCGAGACCGTGGAGATGATGGTCAACAACTACACGTATCTCAACGTTGGCCTCAAGCTGATGTTCAACGGCAAGAAATATTACAGCCGCAACGGATTGCTCGCCCTGCTTAAAGAGAACATCACCTCCGCCCCTCTCTATCCCATCATACACCTCCGCGGCGACGACATAGAGGTGGTGCTCACCCATACCAACCAGAACGGCGAGGAATACTACAGCTTCGTCAACGGGCAGCATACCACCCAGGGAGGTACACATCTCACGGCTTTCCGCGAACATGTGTCGCGGACCATCAAGGAATTCAGCGGCAAAGGGTATGAATTTGCCGACATACGTAACGGTATGGTGGCAGCCGTATCCGTGCGTATACAGGAACCCGTGTTCGAGAGCCAGACAAAAACCAAGCTCGGTTCCAAAGAAATAGCCCCCGACTCGCCGATAACCGTCAATAAATTCATCGGCGACTTCATAAAGAAGGAGCTCGACGACTACCTTCACAAGCACAAGGATGTTGCTGACGTGATGCTTCAAAAGATAGAGAGCAGCGCCAAGGAGCGAAGAGCTATGGCCGGCGTCACCAAACTTGCCCGCGAGAAGGCTAAAAAAGTGTCGCTACACAACCGCAAGCTGCGCGACTGCCGCATACATTACAGCGACACGCTCAAGGCCAGCGCCAAGGAAGACCGCCGCGACGAGACGGCCATCTTCATCACCGAGGGTGACTCCGCATCGGGAACCATCACAAAGGTGCGCAACGCCGAGACACAGGCGGTGTTCTCTCTGCGAGGAAAGCCCCTCAACTCCTTCGGCATGACCCAGGAGGTGGTATACAAAAACGATGAGTTCAACCTTCTGCAGGCAGCCCTCAACATCGAGGAGGGTATTGAGGGACTGCGCTACAACAAGGTGATAATAGCCACGGATGCCGATGTGGACGGCATGCACATACGACTGCTGATCATCACCTTTTTCCTGACCTTCTTCCCCGACTTGGTCAAGAAAGGTCATGTATACATACTTCAGACGCCGCTGTTCCGCGTGCGCGACAAGCGGTCGGTGCGCCGTAACAAGCGTCCCTCCAAGGCCAAAAACGACGACACCGGCATCCAGGGTCCCAAAGACACCTATTACTGCTATACCGACGAGGAACGCGAGAAGGCCATCGACATCTTCGGCAGCAACGCCGAGATTACCCGATTCAAAGGTCTGGGAGAAATCAACGATTCGGAGTTTGCCGAGTTCATAGGCCCCGACATGCGGCTCGACCGCGTGAAGCTGAAACGCGAAGATGCCTACGACTCGTTGCTGGAGTTCTACATGGGCAAGAATACCCCGGAACGTCAGGAATTCATCATCAACAATCTGATAATAGAGGATGACAGCGAAATCTAAGACACAACCCGGGGTCACAGCCTTGTTCCCGGGGAGTTTCAACCCCTTCACCATGGGTCATAAATCCTTGGTGGACAGAGCGTTGTCGTTCTGCGACAAGGTTATCATACTGATAGGCTTCAATGTAGAGAAGGGTATCGGGAACAAGGCCGAGATACTACGGCGCATGGAGGAGATAAGGGCGTTGTACAGCGAAGAGCCGAGGGTCAGCGTGGATATTTTCAGCGGACTCACAGGCACATACGCGGTGCAGGCCGGCGTAGATTTCATACTGCGTGGCGTCAGAAACGTCTCCGACTTCGAATATGAGCGGAATATGGCCGACGCCA
>CABUTY010000186.1 GCA_902494595.1 uncultured Porphyromonadaceae bacterium
CCTCAAACCCCGTTTCGGAAACCCTCTTCCTCGCGTGGCTGAATGCTCCGCAGGAATCATCAACTCCGTGGGCCTCATGAACCCGGGCATCGATGCCGTGATTGCCGATGAACTCCCCAAACTCAGGAAGGTATATCACGGCCCTATAATCGCCAATATCAGCGGCTTTTCCATAGAGGAATATTGCGAATGCTGCGACCGTATAGACGGCCAGGAGCAGGTGGATATCGTGGAGCTTAATGTCTCCTGCCCCAACGTGCATGGCGGCGGAATGGCTTTCGGAACCTCCGAGTTCAATGTTGCTGCCGTGACCCGTGCCGTAAAACGCCATACCGCTCTACCCGTATATGTGAAGCTCAGCCCTAATGTCACCGACATCGTATCCATTGCCAAAGCGGCTGAGGATGCCGGCGCCGACGGCCTTGTTTGCGTCAACACATTCCTGGGGATGCGTTTCGACCTCAAACGCCGACGGCCCGTGGTGGCAAACACTATGGGTGGCTTCTCCGGACCGGCTGTATTCCCCATGGCACTGAGAATGGTCCATCAGGTGTCGCAGGCTGTCGGCATTCCCGTCATAGGTTGCGGTGGCGTAATGTCGGCCGATGATGCCCTCGAGATGATGCTCGCCGGAGCCAAAGCCGTCGAAGTCGGTACCGCAAACCTTATCGACCCGATGGCTTGTCATGACATCATTCACAACCTCCCCATAGCCATGAAGAAATATGGCTTCTCCTCTTTAAACGACTTAAAACCCTGGAACCCAGCGTAATATATGGAGAAAGATGTAATCATAGCATGCGACTTCCCCTCCCAGGAGGCTACCCTCGCATTTCTGGAGCGTTTCGGCGACGAACGCCCCTTTGTCAAAATCGGCATGGAGCTGTTCTACGGCGCCGGACCCGATATCGTGAAGAAACTTCGTGACCGTGGCCACAGGATATTCCTCGACCTGAAGCTTCACGATATCCCCAACACTGTCAGAAAAGCCATGCGTGTGCTCGCCGCCCAGGATATCGACATGGTCAACGTGCATGCCGCCGGCACCCGCGAGATGATGGCCGCCGCTCAGCAAGGCCTGAACGAAGGTACTCCCGAGGGCCGTAAGCGTCCCTACCTCATAGCCGTGACCCAGCTAACCTCCACAAGCCCGGAAGCTCTTGCCAACCAGCTGTACATATCCCGCTCTATGGAGGATACCATTGCCGGATATGCCCGCAATGCTAAGGAAGCCGGCCTTGACGGTGTGGTGTGCTCGCCCCTTGAAGCTGCCGCCGTCAAGAAGGCCTGCGGTCAGGAGTTCCTCGCCGTGACCCCCGGTATCCGGTATCCCGATGCCGGCGCCGACGACCAGAGCCGCGTCACAACTCCCGAACGTGCCCGTCAGATTGGCTCCGACTTTATTGTAATTGGCCGCCCCATAACCGCTGCCGACGACCCCGTGGCCGCTTACCACAAGGCACGCCGCGAATTTACAGGTAAATAACAATCATCCCTTTTGTCATGAAGAAAAAAATAGCCAAAGCGCTCCTGTCGATCCGCGCGGTGTTCCTGCGCCCCGACGACCCTTTCACCTGGGCCAGTGGAATCAAGTCGCCCGTTTACTGCGACAACCGCCTAACACTCGGATACCCCGATGTCCGTAAGAAAATTGAAGAAGGCATAGCCGAGACTGTAAAGAAATATTACCCTGATGCTCAAGCTCTTATGGGCACCTCCACGGCAGGCATCGCCCATGCTGCCATCGCCGCATGGCTCCTCGGTCTCCCTATGGGATATGTGCGCGGCTCTGCCAAGGACCATGGACGCAACAACCGCATTGAAGGCCGGATTGAACCCGGCATGAAGGTAGTGGTTATCGAAGACCTCATCTCTACCGCCGGCAGCTGCGTGGATACAGTAGAAGCCCTACGCGAAGCTGGCGCCCATGTGCTCGGTGTAGTCTCCATCTTCACCTACGGAATGCAGAAAGGTATCGACCGTCTCGCCCAAGCCAACGTGGAGAACCACTCCCTCACCAATTTCGACACCCTGATCGAAGTGGCTGCCGAGGAAGGTTATGTCAAGGAAGACCAGCTTCCGATGCTCCGCAAATTTATCTCCTCTCCGGCCGATTGGCTCTCCTAATCATTTAGCCATGCGTCATCTTATAGACCCCACCGACCTCAGCGGCTCAGAGCTGCAGGAAATCATAGACCTGGCTCTCGACATAATAGCCGACCCTGCTCACTATGCCGATGCCTGCCGCGGCAAAAAGCTCGCTACCCTGTTCTACGAGCCCAGCACCCGTACTCGCCTCTCGTTCACCTCCGCAATGATGGAGCTGGGGGGGAATGTCATCGGCTTCAGCAACGCCGCCAACTCCTCCGTAAGCAAAGGTGAGACCGTGGCCGACACCACTAAGGTGATCAGCTGCTTCGCCGACATCATTGCCATGCGTCATCCTATCGAGGGTGCTCCCCTTATCTCTGCTCTCAATGCCTCTATCCCGGTGATAAACGCCGGTGACGGCTCACACGCTCATCCCACACAGACCCTCACAGACCTCCTCACTATCCGCCGCGAACTCGGCCGGTGCGACAACCTTACCATAGGTTTCTGCGGAGACCTCCGTTTCGGCAGAACTGTCCATTCTCTGATAAAAGCCCTCTCCAGGTTCGAGAATGTCAAGGTGGTTCTCATAGCTCCCGACGAGCTAAAGCTCCCGGCTTACATGAAGGAGGAAGTTTGCGACCGTTACGGCGTGCCTTACGAAGAAGTGGCCTCAATGGAGGAGGCTATGCCTCGGCTTGATATCCTCTACATGCCCCGCGTGCAGAAAGAACGTTTCCTCGACCAGGAGGACTACGACCGCGTCAAAGACTGCTTCATCCTCACCGCCGACAAGCTTAAGAATGCCAAGCCGGAAATGCGGATTCTTCATCCGCTGCCACGCGTCAACGAGATTGCCATAGATGTCGATGCCGACCCGCGGGCCGCTTACTTCAGACAGGTAGAGAATGGTAAATTCGTTCGCATGGCCCTGATACTCAAGTTGCTGGAGTGGTCAAAGATTCCCTCGATGGAGCGGCGCCTCCTTCCCGACGGCACCATCCCCAACACCTTCCACTGCTCCAATCCCAAATGCATCAGCAACCACGAGCCTGTCGAGACCCTCTTCCGTCCCGACAGAGCCAACCCCGGCAAATACCGCTGCGTCTACTGCGAATCCAAACCCCGCTCCTGACCCCGGCGCCAATAGCGCCGGCCAGCAAAAGCCGGCAGGCAATAGCCCCGGGCAGCAAAAGTCAGCAGGAATCAACCTCGCCTTGCGGCTCAGCACTGTGTTGAGCCGCAAGGCGAAATCCCCGCCAATCTGCAATCCCCGCCAATCTGCAATCGCCAATCCAAAAACCTCAAATTCCCAACCCCGGCAATGTCAGAAGAATATTACCTCCGCCCATGCATTCACCGCAACACCAGGCGCGCCTTCTTTCATGACTACCGCCGGCCCGGCTATTACCTTATCACCATAACAGCCGAAAAACACCGGCCCCGCTTCTCACACATCACCCTCGCAAACCTCTCCGATATCTCCCTCACCCTGACCCCTCTCGGCGAAGCCATTGCCCGCGAGCTTGCTCTCCTGCCCGTGAAAGTGCCTGCCTTCAGCATTAGTTCCTCCATCGTAATGCCCGACCACCTGCACTTCGTGCTTCACGTCACAAAACCCCTGGACAAAGACCTCGGCACCCATATCGGCGCTTTCAAAGGCGCCTGTTCCCGCGCCTGGTGGCTATTGCAGGCCTCCGAAAGCAAAATCTCCCCTCCCTCCCAAGGCCAAAGCTCCCCTTCTTCAGACCCCCCTATTCCCATTCCCGACCATTATTCCGACAAGCGTTCAAAAAAGCCGGCCCTATTCTCACGAGGCTTCAACGACCGCATCATTTGGGACCAAGACCACCTCGAAGCGGCCATGAATTATGTCGCCGACAACCCGCGCCGACTGATTATAAAGGTGAAGCATCCTGACCTTTTCCGCCGTTACAACAAGATTCGCATCGGCGACCGCGAATTTGCCGCCTACGGCAACATATTCCTCTTACGCGATTTCGACCGACGCCAGGTAATAATACACCGCGCCGACAGCGATGAAGTCAGGGACTCCCACCGAAAAGAATGGCTGACATGTGCCGTCAACGGCGGGGTTCTCGTCTC
>CABUTY010000187.1 GCA_902494595.1 uncultured Porphyromonadaceae bacterium
ATTGCCAACACGCATAATCTTGGCATTAAGACCTTCATTGCGGATTGCCGTAAGAATCAGATGCTCAGCATTGTATTTGGAATGCACATACTGGTTGGAGAGCACCTGGCCGAAATCGAGCATGTGTTCCGTGAGAAGCAGGTCTGGGTCGGGCACGCCGTTGACACTCTCGCCAGCCACGCTGACCGTGGATATATGCACGAGACGCGAGCCGTTGCGCAGACAGTAGGCGATAATATTGCGCACACTCTCCACGTTGACAAGCTCGATGTCGTTGCCGGCGGAGAAATGCTTAACATTGGCCGCACAGTTAACGACCGTGTCGATGGCACCGTCGAGCGATTCGGGCACCGGGTCAGTGACATCCCCCTCTATCACTCGGATACGACCGCTTGAGAACATGTCGGCGAATGTCTCGTCGAAGTAATAGAAGAGGAGCGTACGCAGACGGCTTTCGGGCGACAGCCCTCCTTTGGCGCGGAGCATGCATGTCACGCTGGAGTCGGTGGTGTCGAGAATTTCCCTGAGCATATGAATGCCCATGAATCCGGTGGCACCGGTGAGCAGTACGTTGCCGAGTGTCTGACGGTCTCCTTCGCGGAAAACTTCGAGGGTATTCCTGTCGAGCACATCGGCAAATTCCGATACTGGACGTTCGGTGGTCTCCATCACCACGGCAGCCGGCTCCGTATCCATGGTATCGCCGTTGATAAGGGCGGCGAGAGCTCGTGGTGTCCGCGCGGCAAATACCTGCTTATAACTTACGGCATTACCGCTCGCACCGAGAGCAGCCACTACCTTTATTGCGCTGATTGACGTGCCTCCGATGCTGAAGAAGTCATCGTTGGCTCCCACATGGTCATTGTCGAGAATCCTGCCGAACACAGCAGCTATCTCCTTTTCCAGTTCACCTTCCGGCTCAACATAGGGAGTGACAGGCCCAATCTCCGGCAACGGCAACCCTTTGCGGTTGATTTTACCGTTGGGGGTGAGTGGCAGCGACTCCATCTGCATATACGAGTCGGGTACCATATATTCCGTAAGCGTTTTGGCGAGATGCTCCCGCAGCCTTCCGGCATCTATCTCACGTTCGGCTGTGAAATAGAGACAGAGATGCTGGATTTTGTTGACCTCCTTGACGTCGGCGGCCGCCATCCTGATACCCTCGAACTGCAGTGCCGTGCTTTCTATCTCACCCAGTTCGATTCTGAGTCCGCGGAGTTTCACCTGATGGTCAATTCTTCCGAGAATTGTCACATTCCCCTCGGGCGTCCAACGGGCGAGGTCGCCGGTACGGTAACCACGCTCACCCTTGTAGTCGACGAAAGCCTCGGCGGTCTTTTCAGGCAGATTGTTATAGCCCAGACCCACGCTGCGGCCGAAGATGTAAAGCTCGCCGACGGCACCCACCGGGAGCTCGCCTCCCCATGCGTCGACGATACGCTCCCGTTCATTGTAGAAGGGAGGTCCGGCCGTAATCATGCCGCCAGGTCTGAGCACATAGTGGTTGCTGCCTACGGTGCATTCCGTAGGACCATATTCATTCAGGGGCATACCCCTGAAGCCGGTGGCGCAAAGCTTGTCAATAAGCGATATCTTGAATCCCTCGCCGCCGATATTCAGCAGTTTGCACCGGCTCACGGCCTTGGCGAACTCGGGAAGGTCGAGCATGGCGTCGAGTCGGCTCGGCGTCACGTCAGCGGCATCAACATTCTCGCGAAGCATCAGCTCGGCAAGAAGACCCACATCCTTGCACTCCTCCTCATTGGCCAGAACAAGAGTATGTCCCGAGGTCAGCGACGTACCCAGGTCTACAAGCGACGCATCGAAGGAGATGGTCACTATCAGCATGTTGACCTTTATGTCGGGATTGGGCTGATAGAACTCCCTGTAATAACCGTAGAGATAGTTGGTGATTGCTCTCTGTGGAATCATCACGCCCTTGGGGCGCCCTGTGGAGCCGGAGGTATAAATCATGTAGGCCACATCCTCAGGACGGCAATCCACCTGCGGGCGGCAAGTGTCAGTCTCTTTGAGAAGCTCCTCCACATCGAGAGCCTTGCCGGGATAGAGATCCTTGCGATCGGCGGTGGTGATGATATACCTGGCGCCACTGTCCTCGGTTATCAGCTTTATGCGGTCAGCGGGATAGTCAGGGTCGCATGGAATATATGCCGATCCCGTCTTCATGGCCCCGTAAATCGAGGTTATGAGCGAAGCCCTTCGCGGCAGCAGAATCACTATTCTGTCGCCACGCTCCACGCCACGCTTTATGAGGGCATTGGCTATCCTGTTGCACTCGTCGTCGAACTCCCGGTAAGATAGCCGGCGGTCACAGGCCACAAGCGCGGTGACATCGGGCGTCCTGTAGCTCCATGCCTCCATGGCTCCATGGAATGTGGAATACTCCACAGGTCCGCTCTCTCCATTCCGTATACCGGTCAGTTCCTCCTCCTGCGCGGCGTCGGTCATGACGCAGTCGCGAAGCGAAGATGCCTGTGCGGCACTTTCCGACAGCGTGCGCATCATCCGTAGAAGAAGCTCCATGTCGGTGCGATTGTATAGAGACGTGTCGTATTCCAGCACATATTCGTACTCATCGGCACTGGGCTCGAACACCAGCAGAGTCAGCGGCACCTTCGCCGTGTCGAGACTGAGTCCTATCGACTCCATCTTCAGCACACTCCGCTCGTCATCGAGAGCGATGCCTCCTTCATATACGAACATGATTTCCGGCCTTACCCCCTTTCTCTCCACAAGCGACGTGAAGGGATAGAAGTCGTTGTCCTGGCTTCTGAGGAACTGCTTCTGTATTCTTTCAGCAAAAACGAGGGGCGACTCCGAAAGGTCGGGAGTCGTCGACACCACAGGCAATGTCTTGACGAACATGCCTGTATCGCCGAGAAGGCGTACATCGTTGCGGCCATTGTTGATAGTGGTGATCTGCACGGTCTTTTCGCGGGTAAGACGATGCATCAGCTGCAGGAAAGAGGCAAGCAGACAGTTGCTCTGCGTGATACCCCCCTTCTTGCAGAATGCGCGTATTGCGGAAGCGTCGGCCTTCAGAGATATACGTCCCATGCCGCCGCTTATGTCGTTGTCGGCAACGGCACTCTTTGGATAGGATGTAGGCTCGCTCTCCCCTAGCAGGGTGTCGAACCATTCCTGCGCCTTGTCGAACTCCTCGCTCTCGAGCATATCTTTCTCCACAAGAGCCTGGTCAAGAGCCGAGAACTCCTCGGCCTCGGGCATACTCCCTCCGTAAGCCTTGACCATATCCGAATTGAACACCATCGCCGACACTCCGTCGAAAATGATATGATGAGTGTCGCGCATCATGTATACCCTGTCTCCATAGGTATAAATAGTGCACCTGAAGAGCGGCTCCTCAAGAATATTGAAGGGTCGCACGAGGCTCTGGAAGAATGCGGCATCCGGTTCCTTGTCGAGAGGTATGATATCGATCTGCGGCATCTCGGCTGAAGGAACCTGCACCACATCGCCATTGCGTACCGACAGCCTTGTCATGACCCCGGGATGAGCCTTGACAGCTGCAAGAAGGGCGTCACGAAGTCTTTCGGCATCGGTGCCATCACCCATAAGGAAAGCCTGAGGTATGTTGTACTGCAGAGCCTCGCGGTTCATTTCCCAATCGATGTATACGCCGCGCTGATTCTCCGTGAGGGGATAGAATTTTCTCTTAGGCTTTGCAGCGTCCTGCCGCGCGGGTGCGACATTTCCGGCAGCATCCAGAGCGGCGGCAATCTGGCGCACTGTCGGGTCGCTGAGAATCCCACGCGTGGTGAGTTTCACGCCCGTAGCCTTTATCAGCGACGCCACAAGACGCATGGCCAACAGAGAGGTCAGTCCCACCGACACAAGGTTGGTGGTGACGCCGAAGTCGCTGTTGCCCACGACACCAGCCACAACATCCATCACCTTTCTCTCCGTATCCGTGGCTGCTTCCACAATCTCACGCTGTTCCACTTCCGGCTCCGGCAATGCCCTACGGTCTACCTTGCCGTTGGGAGTCATGGGAAGCTCCTGAAGCTCCATGAGCACCGAAGGAAGCATGAACTCCGTGAGCGACCCGGCCATGAACTCCCTAAGTTGATCGGCACTCAGCTCGGCCCCGTCGCGAAGGGTGTAATATCCTACCAGATTTTCCATGCCGCCGAGAGTCTTG
>CABUTY010000188.1 GCA_902494595.1 uncultured Porphyromonadaceae bacterium
CAGCCAGCTGGCATTGTTAAGCGCAGCCAGCTGGCATTGTTAAGCGCAGCCAGCTGGCATTGTTAAGCGCAGCCAGCTGGCATTGTTAAGGATTGTGAAATATGAGGCCGGTGGTATATAATAATGAGTGGAAAGTTGTGCATGTCGGAATAAATGGTTAACTTTGCGCAGAAAATAAAGGTGACCGCCGCAAGGCGGAATATCTCCTGGGTTTCGGTGTACATGCCGGTCTCAGGGGGTTTCTTTTACACTATAGAGAAACAGATACAATATGGCAACATATCTGACCCAGGAAGGGTACAACAAGAAGATGGAGGAGCTGTCGCAGCTTGAGGCCCAGCGGCCTGTGATCAAGCAGGCGATAGCCGAGGCGCGCGACAAGGGCGACCTGTCGGAGAATGCCGAATATGATGCGGCCAAGGAGGCTCAGGGTATGCTGGAGATGAAAATCGCCAAGCTCAAGGAGCTTGTGGCCAATGCCCGTATTATAGATGATTCCAAGCTCAACACCGATGAGGTGCAGCTCCTAAACAAGGTGACAATCAAGAATGTGAATAACGGCATGCAGATGACGTACACCATTGTCACGGAAAACGAGGCCAATCTCCGCGAGATGAAAATCGCCAGCAACACTCCTATCGCCAAGGCTCTCATCGGCCATAAGGTTGGCGATGTGGTTAAGGTGAACGTCCCCGCAGGTGTGGTGGATTTTGAAATAGTAAAAATTGAAATCTAATTGTGAAGTCGACTTTGACTTCAATATATAGCGGCCATGTCCGGTCGGAAGCGGAAAACCGGACACTTGCGTAACCTCAGCCCTACGAAAAACTCATTGATGAAAGGGGCATGAAAATCATAGACCATGACAATATTCTCAAAGATTATCGCCGGCGAAATCCCTTGCTACAAGATAGCTGAGGATGAGAATTATTTCGCCTTTCTGGATATCAATCCGGTGAATTGGGGCCATACCCTGGTGGTGCCCAAGAAAGAGACCGACTATCTGTTCGATCTTGGCGACAGCGAGCTTGCCGGGATGGTGGTGTTCGCCAAGAAGGTGGCCAAGGCTTTGAAAGCCTCAGTGCCTTGTCGTAAGGTCGGCGTGGCGGTCCTCGGACTCGAAGTCCCGCACGCTCATATCCACCTCGTGCCTATTACCGACGAGGGTGATATGGACTTCAAAAACAAAATCTCCAATCCTTCGCCAGAAAGAATGGAGAGTATTGCCGAAAGCGTGCGGAAGGCTTTGTCTGAAGCTTGACTTGTAAACATGAAGAACTGTTATCTTCGGGGCGCCCTAAGGGTGCCCCGAACTCGTTTACCTGCCGCTTCTGTGGACAGGATTGACCCCGGATAAACTTTTATGTGATGGTTTTACGTTTATTCTTTTAGGGATTAATATGTGCGCCAACGGTGCGGACATACAAGTATATAACCTGAAGGACCATGGATAATTTCAAGTTTTGCTCGCCGACGGAGTTCATCTTCGGGCGTGGTGTAGAGAAGAGCACGGGAGAAGCGCTGAAGCGTTACGGTGCCGGAAAAGTTATGATAGTCTACGGCAGCGACCGTATAAAGCGCGACGGACTTCTGGCCGAGGTGACGGCGTCGCTTGACAAGGAGGGGATAGCCTGGACGGAGTTCGGGGGCATATCGCCCAATCCTACGGCGGCGAGCGTATATGCCGGCATCGGCAAGGCTGTGGAGGAAGGCGTTGACTTCCTGCTGGCCATAGGGGGAGGGAGCCCTATCGACGCGGCTAAGGCCATAGCCTTGGGAGCAGTGTACAGCGGTGACTTCTGGGACTTTTACGGCGGCGGGAAGACGCCTGTGGCGGCTCTGCCTGTGGGTGTGGTGCTAACCATACCGGCAGCCGGCAGCGAAGGGAGCGGCAACTCCGTGATTACCAATGAGGCCACCCATCAGAAGATTTCTGTGCGCTATCCTACAATGCTTCGCCCGCGTTTCGCCATAATGAACCCGGAGCTGACATATTCGCTGCCGTTCTTCCAGACGGCCTGCGGCGTGGTGGACATGATGGCACATATCTTCGAGCGTTATTTCTCGCCGACCACCGGCACGCAGCTTGTGGATGCATATTCCGAAGCTATCCTCCGCGACATCATGGACCAGGCTCTCAGCGTAAAACTCGACGGCAATAATTACGACGCGCGCGCCGACATTATGTGGGCAGGCACACTGGCTCATAACGGTCTCTGCGGCGTTGGCAAGGTTGAGGACTGGGCTTCGCACCGCATTGAGCATGAGCTCTCGGCATTCTATGACGTGGCCCATGGCGCCGGCCTCGCCGTGATAATACCTGCATGGATGAAGTTCTGCGCCGAACTCAACCCCGACAAGCTCTGGCGTTTCGCTATCAATGTGATGAGCGTAGACCCGGCCGGAAAGTCTACCGACCAGATCATAGAGGAGGGTATCGAGGAACTGAAATATTTCTATCACGACATCGGCCTTACCACCAACCTGCGCGAGCTCATCGGCAAGGAACCCGACATAGACATGCTCGTGAAGTCGCTCCACCGAAACATGGGCGACACCCTCGGAGCCTATGTGCCCCTCTCGATGGACGACTGCCGTAAAATCTACCAACTTGCCCTCGAAGGATGAATACCAGAGTGAACATCACCAACTTCATAAAGCTCTATGAGAAGAGCTTTATAGAGAACTGGAATCTGCCGGCCTTGACGGAGTACGTGTCGAGGCGACATCTCACCTACGGGGAAATGGCCACTACCATAGCCCGCATACATCTCATGTACGAGACCATCGGCCTGAAGCCTGGCGACAAGGTGGCCATCTGCGGCAAGGACTCCATCAACTGGGTGCTGGTTTTCATGGCCACGGTCACTTATGGCGCCGTTATCGTGCCTATTCTTCCTGAGTTCAACCCTCACGATGTGGCGCATATCGTGAACCATTCGGAGGCTAAATTTTTCTTCGTGTCGCAATCGATATGGGAGCTTATGGAGCCCGACCAGCTGCTGAACCTGCGGGGTGTTTTCTCCGTTGACGACTTCAAATGTCTGGAACAGCGTAACGGCGAGGAGCTGTTGCGGGCGCTGCGTCTGCTTACCCGCCGTTTCCGCTCACGCTATCCACGGGGATACCGCTCGGAGGATGTGCGATATATCGACCGCGACAATTCCGAAGTGGTGGAAATCAACTATACCTCCGGCACCACCGGCTTCTCCAAGGGAGTGATGCTCACGGGCGAGAACCTTGCCGGCAACGTATGCTTCGGCATAGAGACACAGCTGCATTTCCGCAGCAGCCGCGCTCTGGCATTCCTGCCCCTGGCTCACGCATATGGCTGTGCATTCGATATGCTTACCCCGCTGGCGGTAGGGTCGCATGTCACGCTCCTCGGCAAAACACCCTCGCCGCGCATCCTTGTAAAGGCCATGAGCGAGGTAAAGCCCAATCTCGTAATCTGCGTTCCACTCATTCTCGAGAAAATCTACAAGAGCCAGATACTTCCCATGATTTCCAAGGGAACCGTGAGGTGGACGCTCGCCGTGCCATTCCTCGACAACTATATATACTCGAAGATACGCCGTAAGCTCATAGACGTGTTCGGCGGCGAGTTCGAGGAGGTTATCGTCGGGGGTGCTCCCCTCAACCATGAGGTGGAGGAGTTCCTGCATAAGATAAAGTTCCCGTTCACGGTGGGTTACGGCATGACCGAATGCGGTCCGTTGATAAGCTATACGCCATGGCGAGAGTTCAAGGTAGGCTCCTCGGGTCGTCTGCTCCCCGACATGGAGGCCATGATACTTTCTGACGATCCGGAAAACGTGCCCGGCGAGGTGTGCGTGAAAGGTCCCAATGTGATGAAGGGGTATTTCAAGAATCCGAAAGTCACCGGAGAGGTGCTCGACAATAAAGGCTGGCTGAAGACCGGCGACATGGGCACACTGTCGGCCGACGGCAGCATTTTCCTGCGTGGCAGGAGCAAGACCATGATTCTTTCGGCTTCGGGACAGAATATCTATCCTGAGGAGATAGAGGCCAAACTCAACAATATGCCTTATGTGGCGGAGAGTCTGGTGGTGGAGCGCGACGGCAAGCTTGCCGCTCTCGTATATCCTGACTATGACGCCCTCGACAGATTCGACGTGCCTATGTCGGAGATGGAGAGCAC
>CABUTY010000189.1 GCA_902494595.1 uncultured Porphyromonadaceae bacterium
AAACGCAGGGATTTTTGAGACAGTCCGGCTGCGGAAGGAAGGAGCATATAGGCATATGCGACTGACTGACAATGCCGGAATGGCCAAAAAGACCAAGTTTTATAGTTCAAGACATCCAAATACTTTCATAAACATATGTCGATTAATTTTTAGCAACTACTTATCATGAAAATTAGTCGAAACAACTCAATTGCAAACTCAGAACATCAGGCATTTATGAAAAAAATATTGATTGCGGCACTTGCGAGTGCCATTCTTGTGGGGTGCGGCCGGGAAGCCAAGTTCAAGGTCGAGGGCAACGTGGCTGGCGGTGCCGGCAAGTCGCTCGTGCTCTCGAAGGCCGATTTTGTCGGCAGATGGATTGATGTGGATTCCGTAAGGATTGCCGACGACGGTTCCTTCTCCATAGCATCCATATCTCCGGCAAGCCCGGAAATATACCGGCTGTCGCTCGACGGCAACTACATCTATCTTCCTGTTGATTCGGTAGAGACTCTTGTCCTTGAGACAGTCGCCGCCGACTATGGCCGCAAATTCACTCTCTCAGGCTCTCCGAACGCCACTAAGATTGCCGACTTCGACATGCTCGCCCAAAATCTCAACATGGCCGACTCGGCTGCCCTCGACAAGTTCAAGAAAGAGGTATACACCCGGTATATCCAGAACAGCCAGGGATCGATAGTGTCTTACTATGTGCTCACCAAGTTCATCGGCGATAAGCCGCTGTTCGACCCGGAGAATCCAGTCGACGCCAAGTATTACGCCGCCGTGGCCACCCAGTATGAGCAGTTCAATCCTGGCGATCCTCACGGCAAGATGGTCAAGGAGGCGTCGCTGCGTGCCATGCGCAAGCATAACACCGCTCAGGGGAAGCGCCGTGTGCTGCAGGCCTCGGAGCTGAAGGTAATCGACATCAATCTCCCCGATGAAAATGGCAAGAATGTGAAGCTTTCCGACATCGTTGGCAAAGGTAAGCCTGTGGCCGTGATTTTCGGCATGATGAACGCCAAGGAGTCGCCTGTCTTCAACCGGGAACTGGCCGCCATCCATACGCGTCTCGGCGGCAACGCGCTTTTCTATCATGTGAGCCTCGACGCCGACACCTATGCCTGGCGTGACGCCGCCAGAAACCTCCCCTGGACCACCGTGCTCGATGTGAACGGTGCCACTTCCACGGCGCTCGTCGACTATAATGTCGGCGCATTGCCCGCATTCTTTATCTACAATGCCGCCGGCGATCTCGTGGACCGTGCCGATACTCTCGCCGACTTCGAGAAGAAAATATCCGCGCAGTGATGGACTGGAAAGATACGCTTGGAAGTCTCCTCGCAGCAGGCGACCTCCCCGAAGGAGATGCGGGAGACGTAGCCGAGGAGACAACCTCGGAGCCGCAAAAGGCCGGGAAAGGTTTTGCGCTCCATGTGCTTAAGGAGCGCAAAGGGCGTGCCGGCAAGACTGCCACCATCATCGACGGCTTCGAAGGTAGCGACGAAGACCTCCGGGAGCTGGCCGCAACCCTCAAGCATAGATTGGGAGTAGGAGGCTCCGCACGTGGCGGCGAAATTCTCATCCAGGGCGATATGGTGGAGAAGGTCAAGGCGTTGCTCCGAACCCTCGGATATAAGGTAAAGGGCTGATAATAACAGATTTATGCTTGATTTGCAGCGGGCTTCGGCCGGGTCGGGGAAGACGTATACGCTTGCCCGGCAGTTCATACAGTATATGATAGGCTACCGTGCCGGAGGTACGGCCACATGGCGGCTGCGCGACCCTAAGGATATGCGCGGCGCGCTCGGCGCTATTCTCGCCGTGACTTTTACCAACAAGGCCACCAACGAGATGCAGATGCGCATCGTCGACAAACTCGACGCCCTGGCGCGTCATACCTCGGATGCCGCCCGAAAACCCGACTATCTCGACTATTTCACCGGCCTCTTCCGCTGCCCGGCCGCAAGAGTGTCGGAGGCTTGCTCCGCAGCTCTGAAAGTGCTCCTCGACAATTATTCCGACTTCAATGTCTCCACCATCGACTCTTTCTTTCAGACGGTGATGCGCACGCTCGCTTTCGAGTCGGGGTTCGCCGACAACTACCAGATAGAGCTTGAGGGCGATTATGTGTCGCGTGTTGGCATCAACGCAACCCTCGACGACATCGACAGCTCCCGCACGGATCCCGATGTGGAGGCCGCCCGCAAATGGGTCAGGCTAATCATTGACAGCGTCGACAGCCACCGCTGGAATATCTTTCAGATGTCGGAGTCGTCGGGCAAGAACACCACCTCGGCATATTCTTCGCTGCTGAGTGATTTCAAGCGTATCGACAATGAGGATTTCCGCAACGGCCGCGACGAAATAGAGGAATATCTCGCCAATCCCGCCAACGACCTGATGAAGGTTTACGAGACGCTCGAGGACCGCTTTTCGCTGACTTCGGCGCGGTTGCTCGATACCGCGAAAAAGTCGGCGCGTCTCCTCGATGACCTTTGCGATGATGAAGACTCGCGGAAAAGCGGCCAAAGCAACAGCGGAAAATGCCTTATGGGTGCCGGCAGGGTGCTCGCCCTGTCGTGGGACCGGCTCCCGACTCCTAAACAGGCGTTAGGTTCCCTCGACAAGGAGGAGATGATCAAGAAGCTCTCCAAGGGTAAGACGGCGGTGATTGTCACCGATGCCGACAGGGAGAAGTGGGAGCGGAGGCTTGACGTATACGCTGAGATGTATGCCCATTACGAAGCATGGCTGGCACATGCCGCAAGCCCCGAATGCCGCCTCTGGGTCGCGTTGCGCAAATGCTTCCCCTTTCTGGGCCTCCTTAAGGCCGTGTCGGAGAAGCGTCGGCAGTATCTCGACGAGAACAACGCCGTGGAACTCGGCGAGACTTCCCTGATACTCAACAAGATAATAGCCCCTACCGACACCCCGTTTGTCTACGAGCGTATGGGCACAAGTCTGCATCATTTCCTTATCGACGAGTTTCAGGACACCTCGCTGTTGCAATGGAAGAACCTGCGGCCATTGCTTGAGCAGAGCCTCTCCACCGACAACGACAATCTCATCATCGGCGACGCCAAGCAGAGCATCTACCGCTTCCGCAATGCGGAGCCGAAGCTCATCAACGAGACGGTGATAAGGGAAATAGGCGCCGACAATGTGAATGTCAAGGGCGTGACACCGCAGGAGAACACCAACTGGCGCAGCGACCGCCGAATTGTGGAATGGAACAACCGTTTCTTCACATTCGTTGTCGACAGCATCGGCGAATATTCGGAAGTGGGGAGGAGCGGCCCCGACGGCTCCAATCCTTTCGCGTCGGTGTATGCCAACGTGATTCAGGATGTGCCCGACGGCAAGGACGACAAGGGCTATGTGAGGGTATATGTTTCCGGTGTCGACAAGAATGCCGGAAAACTTGACAGGGTAGCCACCACCATAGAACTTGTGGAGGATGCCCTTCGCCGGGGTTACCGGCTCAGCGACATCGCCATACTCACTCGCAACAACGCCATGGGTACGGAAATCGTGGAGGCCATGCGGGCATACAATCTGCGCAACGCCGGCGATGCCGGCAAGCCGGTTCTGGAGTTTGTCAGCGAGCAGTCGTTGCTCATAGGTCGCTCCATGGCCGTGATGCAGATAGAGACGGTGCTCGACAGCATAGCCAACGGCACTATCCCCGACGTCAACGGCGACGACAGCGGTAAAAGTCCGGGAAATATCCACAAGCTGCGGTGCAACATCCTGCTGTACAGCAGGATGCATCCCGAATGGCCCATGGCCAGGTGTATGGAGGAGTTCATCAACGAGGAGCCTGACCTCGGCATTATTGACACTATGCTCGGCGAGATGCAGACCACGGCGCTGCCGGCCCTTGTGGAGGCGGTGACAGCCTCTTTCATATCCCCGTCGCTGCGCCGTCGCGATGCAGTTTTCCTTGCTGCCTTCCAGGACTGCGTGCTCGAATATTGCGAAAGCCATCCCTCCGATCTTCCATCCTTCCTGAAATGGTGGGAGAGAGCCCGTAAGTCGAGAGCCATCTCTTCGCCCGAAGATGTGGATGCCATCCGGATCATGACCATCCACAAGGCCAAGGGGCTGGAGTTCCCCGTGGTG
>CABUTY010000190.1 GCA_902494595.1 uncultured Porphyromonadaceae bacterium
CCAGTTCGGCATAACGATGGCTGTGGCGGTCGGTATATCGGCAATCAATGCTTTTACGCTGTCTCCGGCTCTTTGCGCGCTGTTGCTCAGACCCTATACCGATGAAGAAGGCAATGCGAAAAATAATTTGGCCGCCCGATTTCGCAAGGCGTTCACCGCCGTTTTCAACCGCATGAGCAACCGCTAAGTGCGTGGCGTGCTGTATGTAGTTCACCGCAGATGGCTGATGTGGAGCGTAATCGGTGTTTCAATAGTGCTGCTTGTGGTTCTCATGAATGTCACCAAGACGGGACTTATCCCGCAGGAGGATACCGGAACGGTATTGGTAAGCATGAACACCAAGCCCGGTTCCTCTATGGCTCAGACACAAAAAGTAATGGACCGGATAAACCATAGCCTTGACAGCATAGGCGAGATTGAATATAATGGTGCTGTCGCAGGTTTCTCGTTCAACGGTTCGGGTTCTTCGCAGGCAATGTACTTCATGACGCTGAAGGACTGGAAAGAGCGTAAAGGCGATGGTCAGTCGGTCGATGATGTGATAACTAAGATTTATGCCAATACATCCGACATTCCGGATGCCACCGTGTTCGCCATGTCGCCCCCCATGATTGCCGGCTATGGCATGGGCAACGGTTTCGAGCTTTATCTTCAGGATAAGACAGGCGGAGATATAAATGCCTTCAAGAAAGACGCTGACAAGTTTGTCGAGGCATTGTCCCGGCGCCCTGAAATCGGCGAAGTGTATTCATCCTTCGCCACGGATTATCCTCAGTATTGGGTTGATATCGACGCTGCGAAATGCGAGCAGTCGGGCGTTTCGCCGTCAGAAGTGCTGTCTACTCTGTCGGGCTACTATACCGGCGGCTATGTATCGGACTTTAACCGTTTCTCCAAGCTCTACCATGTTACGATGCAGGCTCCATCGGAATACCGTATAAATCCGGAATCGCTAAACCTAATGTATGTGCGCACATCTGATGGTTCAATGGCGCCGCTCAGCCAGTTTGTGCGTCTGACAAAGACCAACGGCCCATCAGACCTTACACGTTTCAATCTGTTCAACGCAATAGCGATCAACGGCACTCCGGCACCGGGCTACAGTTCCGGTCAGGCTATCAAGGCTATCGGCGAGACTGCCAAAGAGGTGCTTCCGTCATCCTACGGATATGAGTTCGGGGGACTGTCTCGCGAGGAGAGCAAGACAACCAACAATGCTACATTAATCTTCATCCTATGTTTCGTGCTTGTCTATCTGATATTGTGCGCTCTATACGAAAGCCTTTTCGTGCCGTTTGCTGTACTGCTCTCAGTTCCCTGCGGACTGATGGGAAGTTTCCTGTTCGCTTGGATGTTCGACCTTGAGAACAATATCTATATGCAGACAGGATTGATTATGATTATCGGCCTTTTGGCAAAGACTGCAATTCTATTGACAGAATATGCAGGGAAGCGACGTGCCGAAGGAATGTCACTGGTTAAGGCGGCATACAGTGCGGCTAAGGTGCGTCTGCGCCCGATTCTGATGACGGTGCTGGCGATGGTGTTCGGTCTTGTGCCGTTGATGCTGGCCCACGGTGTCGGAGCAAACGGCAGCCGCTCCCTTGCCACAGGTGTAATAGGCGGTATGATAGTCGGCACATTGGCTCTGCTTTTCCTTGTGCCGTCGCTGTTCATTGTGTTTCAACATATTCAGGAACGAGTAATGCGTAAAAGATGAAAAATACTGTATTGATCATATTGTCACTTCTGACACTCTCCGGTTGCGGCACTTACAGCCACTATACAAGACCGGAGGTATCGACCGAAGGCCTGTACCGTGATTTATATGAGGCAAACAACACTTCGACAATCGCTTCATTGCCGTGGCGTGAGATGTTCGCCGACACCTGTCTCCAGTCGTTGATTGAAAAAGGGTTGTCTGCCAATACCGATTTGAACATTGCCAGACTGCGTGTCGAAGCGGCGGAAGCCTCTCTGTCAGCGGCAAAACTTGCTTATCTTCCGTCCGTAGGGCTTACGGCGGAAGGCGGTGTGAGCCGATACGACGGAAGCACTGCCAAGACATATAACATAGGTGCCGGAGCGAACTGGGAACTCGACATATTCGGCAAACTGACCTCCGCGAAACGTGGAGCTATAGCAGCATTGGAAGGAAGTCGTGATTACCGGCAGGCGGTTAAGACGCGCCTCATCGCCACAATCGCTGACAGTTACTATACGCTTGCCATGCTTGATGCACAACTTGAAATCAACGGCAGAACGCTTGAAAACTGGCGCAATACGGTAAAGACCCTTGAGGCTTTGAAAAGGGTTGGCAAATCCAATGAGGCGGGAGTGTTGCAGGCGAAGTCAAGTGTAATGGAACTTGAGGCCTCCCGTCTGGCTATCCTCAAAAGCATTTCAGAGACAGAAAATGCTTTGTCCTCTGTTCTTGCCATGCCTTCGCAGACAATACGGCGTGGGAATTTGAGCGATGCGGTTTTCTCTGATACTATTGCCATAGGTGTGCCTTTACAGTTGCTCTCCAATCGTCCCGATGTGCGGAACGCGGAGATGAATCTCGCTCAGGCTTTCTATGCTACAAATGTTGCAAGAGCCGCCTTTTATCCGAGCATCACCCTTTCAGGCACTCTTGGGTGGACAAACAACGGTGGCGGAATCGTAACCAATCCCGGCCAGTGGCTGCTGAATGCTATCGGCTCTCTTACTCAGCCTTTGTTCAACCGTGGCACCAATATTGCCAATCTGAAAATAGCCAAGACACAACAGGAGGAAGCACGGTTGTTGTTCCAACAGTCGCTGCTCGATGCCGGTAAGGAGGTAAACGATGCTTTGACTGCATGGCAGACGGCAAAATCACAGATTGACATTTCAGAGCGTCAGGTAGAAACTTTGAATGAAGCCGTGCGTAAGACACAACTGCTTATGCGACATTCAGACACAACTTATCTTGAAGTGCTGACAGCGCAGCAGACACTTCTCGATGCGGAAATGACTCTCGCGCAACGACGCTTCGACCGCTTACAAGCAGTCATCAACCTCTATCATGCCCTCGGTGGCGGTAGTGATTAACTATTAAATTGTAATCCTGACATTTAGAATAAAGCGAGTAGTTTTACTCGCTTTTTATTTCAACTATAATAAATTTATAATGAACAAGGTACTCATTGTAGATGCCTCCGACTCCGACCGTCGCTTTATGTCGGGCTTGCTCACGCGAGCCGGATATGAACCGATTGATGTTGGGAGCATGGAGGCCGCAAAGAAGGAGGTGGCAAAATTGCCGCCCGGCGCGGTCGTGGTTACGGCGATGAAATTCGCCCACGGCACAGCGCAAGAGTTAGTTAACTGGCAAAAGCGCGAGGGTTACAAGTTCCCCGTGATTGCCATAGTGGATAACCTTAATCCGTTGGAGATAGCCGATGTGATGAAAGGCTGGGGTGCCGTTGACATCATCCAGCGTCCGGCAATAGACAAGCAGCTTGTCGAGACTGTCGGCAGATATGCCAGACCCGAAAAGGTGGTGCTGACCCTTACCGATGATCTGATTCCACGGCAAAGCGAGGCGTTCAGGCGCATAGAAAAGTCCATTAGGACTATTGCTGCCACTAACGCCAATGCCATAATTTTCGGAGAATGTGGAACAGGCAAGGAGCAGATTGCAAAACAGATCTACCTCCACAGTTCCCGCGCTCAGAAACCATGCACGGTTATCGAAGCAGGCGGCGCGGCACTTGTTGGTCAGCATGACCCGACAACGCTCCGCAGTGAGATATACAACCGCATGGAAGGATATTTCAAGAAAGCCGATGGTGGAACAATCATCATCAAAAACGTGCAGTTGCTGTCGTTTGACAAACAATCGGTGCTGCTGCACATTCTTGAAAACGAGCATCCCGATGTCCGGGTGATATGCACCGCCGAGCCGGAGTTGCTGAAGATGGTGTCTGAAAAGACTTTCCGTCCCAACCTCTTTTACATTCTGCGTCAGGTGGATATTTCCGTACCGCCGCTGAGAGAGGTAACCGAGGATATAGAATCTCTGTCGGATTACTTTCTGACCCTCTATGCCCATAAAACGGAACGGGATAGAAAGCGGCTCGA
>CABUTY010000191.1 GCA_902494595.1 uncultured Porphyromonadaceae bacterium
GATATGCTTCATCCTCTTATCCGGGAGACTCTCCGGAAGGCTGTGACCTCCGGACCGGGACACACCCAGACCGGACCCGCGGTAAGACACGACTCCAGAACCATCGACGCTCACCTCTCCATGCTTCATAAGACTCCGGAATTGCAGAACCTGTACGCGGCACTGTCGCAATCGATAGAAAACATGTATCCTGCAGGTAATTAAATTTAAACTTATGAGCGGTATCAACTACGACCTCAGCCGTATACGCGGCATGGTGTTCGACATGGATGGCGTGCTGTCGGCATCCTCGGTCGCTGTCAGGAATGACGGTCAGCTCACGCGAACCATCAACGTCAAGGACAGCTATGCGCTTCAGCTCGCCGCTAAATGCGGTATCCAGATAGCCGTGATTTCTGGTGGCGCGTCGGAAGGCGTGGCCATATACCTCGCAAGACTCGGCATAAAGGATATATTCATGAATTGCGGCAACAAGCTTACAGCCTTGCAAAGTTGGCTTGACAGCCGGGGAATAAATACTGACGAGGCTCTCTATATGGGCGACGACATTCCCGACCTGCGGTGTCTGCGGCATGTCGCTCTGTCATGCTGTCCGCACGACGCCGCCTCGGAAGTGGTGCACACCTGCCGCTACATATCGCGTTTCAACGGCGGTTACGGATGTGTGCGAGATGTAATAGAACAAATACTAAAAGCCCAATCATTATGGATGGCATCCGATAATGCTTTCCATTGGTAAACAAGATAATAATGCTTGAGAATTTAAAAGAATATCATGTGCTTCTGGCGAGCAAGTCGCCGCGCCGGAGAGAATTGCTAACGCAGCTTCGCGTACCTTTCAATGTGGTGACCATAGGGGGTATTGACGAGTCATACCCTGCCGACATCCCACCGATGGAGGTACCTGTATATATCGCTGGCAAGAAGGCCGACGCCTATCTCAACATGCTGCGGAGCAACGAGCTCATAATCACGGCCGATACGGTAGTTGTTCTTGACGATAGAATCATGGGCAAGCCCAAGGATGCCGAAGAGGCCATAGAGATGCTTTTGGCACTCTCTGGCAAGACGCACAAGGTAGTCAGCGGCGTATGCATCATGAACAAGCGGCGACGCACCATGTTCTCCACGGTGACGAGTGTGAAATTCGGAAATATCACAGAAGAGGAAGCCCGCTATTATGTGGAGAACTATCTACCCTTCGACAAGGCCGGTGCCTACGGCATACAGGAATGGATTGGCTGCGTAGCCGTGGAATCCATCGACGGCTCATTCTACAACGTCATGGGCCTTCCCGTCCACCAGCTCTACAAAGAGCTCCAAAACTTCTGAAAATATATTTGTGATTGGCCACGCTTTTGGCCACGCTGTTTATAAGGTCGAGGGATTTTCAGGGAAAATCCCTCGCATCTATTTATATCTTGCTGATTATCAACTACTTAAAACGCCTAATCATTTTTTAGAATGATCAGGCGTTTTAATTGGTTGTTGCCTTGGAAAGACTCGAACTCTCACAAACGGAACCAGAATCCGGTGTGCTACCATTACACCACAAGGCATCGTATTTTTGCGTCTTACCAGGGTCGCTTCCCTTTTGACGATGCAAAATTACTGCTTTTTTCTGAATCTGCAAAATTTTCTACGATTTATTTGTGATTTTTTTGCTGTACCAAAGTATCGGGATTTGATAAGCTGCTGAGTTTCAGCGTTATATGCCCGCAGATATTTTTTTCATCATTTTCCGGGCGTTTGTGAATGTCGGGGCAATGGATTAATTTTGTGTGTAAATACAAGGAGAAAGAAATGTCGTTCACTCACCTGCATGTGCATTCGCAATATAGTCTTCTGGATGGTAAGGCCACCATCCCGGAGCTTGTGGACAAGGCTATCGCCGACGGTATGCGCGGCATAGCACTTACCGATCATGGAAACATGTTCGGCATCAAGGAATTCTGGAATTACGTGGAGAAAAAGAACTCCGGTCTTCCCGACGACCAGAAGTTCAAGCCCATATTGGGCTGCGAGATGTACATGACCAAGGGGCGTCTTACCGAGAACAAGGACAAGACCGACCGACGCTATCATCTCATAGTGCTTGCCAAGAACCTCAAGGGGTATCATAATCTTGTGAAGCTTGTGAGCAAGGCCTGGACCGAGGGCTTCTACCATAACGCCCGTACCGACCGCTATGAGCTTGAGGCTCACCGCGAGGGGCTCATTGTATGCTCGGCATGTCTTGGCGGCGAGATTCCTCAGCTTATTCTCAAAGGCGACATCGAGGGCGCCGAGGAAAGGGTGAGATGGTTCAAGGAGGTGTTTGGCGATGACTATTATCTTGAGCTGCAGCGCCATCAGACATTCAAGGAGAATGCCAACCGTGAAGTATATACGGAACAGTGCAGGGTCAATGACGAGCTTCTGCGCATGGCGGCAAAATATAATATAAAGACGGTATGCACCAACGATGTGCATTTCACATATGAGAATGATGCGGAGGCTCACGACCGCCTGATATGCGTGTCGATGCAGAAGACCTTCAACGAGCCGCGACTGCATTACACCAAGCAGGAGTGGCTCAAGAGTCCCGCGGAGATGGCCGAGATTTTCAAAGATCATCCCGAGGCTCTGGCCAATACCCAGGAGATTCTCGACAAAGTGGAGTTTTATTCCATCAACCACGCCCCCATCATGCCCTTCTACGACATTCCCAAGGAGTTCGGCTCCGAGGAGGAATACCGCAGCCGTATCACCGAGAAGGAACTTTTCGACGAGTTCACGCAGGATGAAAACGGCAACGTGGTACTAAGCCCGGAAGAGGCGCAGAAGAAGATAGACCGTCAGGGTGGATACGACAAGCTCTACCGTATAAAGTTCGAGGCTGACTATCTTGCCAAACTCACCATGGAGGGTGCCAAAGAACGATATGGCGACCCTGTTCCCCCCGAAGTGGAGGAACGTCTGAAGTTCGAGCTGTATATAATGAAGACGATGGGATTTCCCGGTTACTTCCTTATCGTGCAGGATTTCATCAACACGGGCCGCAAGAAGCTGGGAGTAAGCATAGGCCCGGGTCGTGGTTCGGCTGCCGGTTCGGCTGCGGCATACTGTCTGGGCATAACCCAGATTGACCCTATAAAGTACGACCTGCTCTTCGAGCGTTTTCTGAATCCCGACCGAATATCGCTTCCCGATATCGACGTTGACTTTGATGACGACGGGCGCTACGAAGTGCTGAAATACGTCACGGAGCGCTATGGCGCGGAGAAGGTGGCTCACATCATCACATTCGGCACCATGGCCACAAAGATGGCCATCAAGGATGTGGCGAAGGTGCTGGAGGTACCCTTGCCGGAGGCCAACCGTCTGGCACGCCTGGTGCCTGACCGTCTGCCGGAGGTGGACGGCAAGTCGCCGAAAATCAACATCAAGAACTGCCTCAAATACAGCAAGGAGTTTCAGGCCGAGCAGAGCAATCCCGATGAAAGGGTGCGTGAGACCCTCAAATATGCCGAGCAGCTCGAGGGCAACATCCGCAACACAGGCATACATGCATGCGGCGTAATCATCAGCCGCGACGACATAACCGACTGGGTGCCTGTCTCGATGGTCAAGGATGCCGATGGCTCCAAAATCGTGTCGACCCAGTATGAAGGCTCCATCATCGAGGACACTGGCCTTATCAAGATGGACTTCCTTGGACTGAAGACACTCTCCATCATCAAGGAGGCTCTCTACAACATCAAGATGCGCCATGGCATAGACCTTGACATCGACCACATACCGCTTGACGACAAGGCCACATTCGACCTCTACTGCAAGGGAGCCACAACGTCGACGTTCCAGTTTGAGTCGTCCGGCATGCAGAACTCCCTGCGGAGCCTTCAGCCGTCGAAGTTCGAGGACCTGATAGCCATGAACGCCCTGTACCGTCCGGGGCCTATGGACTACATACCCACCTTCATACGCCGCAAGCATGGGGAGGAGGAGATTGTCTACGACATTCCCTGCATGAAGCAGTATCTTGAGGAGACGTACGGCGTCACGGTATATCAGGAGCAGGTGATGCTGTTGTCGCGATTGCTGGCCGGCTTCACCCGC
>CABUTY010000192.1 GCA_902494595.1 uncultured Porphyromonadaceae bacterium
CGGTTCTTTTTGGTCTCCCTGCTGTCCTGATATGATACGGTTTTTCCCGAAATCGCGGTTTTCCATCCGATTATCTCTTCTCCATCAATCAGATAAATCCGGTCTGCCCCACGCCCTTCATTATTGGCCGGTCGAGAAATCCTTTCCCCTTTCATGTTGTAGAATATGTCGCCGCGGGAATCGCTTTTGACTGCATAAACATCCTTAAGAGGATACTCGAATATTGTTTTACGCGATTCAAACGACACAGTCGTCACGGTCATTTTTCGCAGTTTGCCATATACATGTTCTCCTGTACGAAGAATAACCACATCCTCCGCATTAACAGTCATGGAGATTGACAGCAATGCCGCCACTGCAAGCATTTTTCTAATTAATCCTTTCATTTTGATAATTCTCAATATATCATCGAACTGACGAGTCTGAGTCTGACGACTCATTCTGATGCAATTACGGATAATTGCATACCCGTTCTAAAAGCTGTTATTTATAGCGATTGCGTGTTGTTATTATACAATAATATACCCCCTGCCATTGCATATCCGGCACTTGCCCGTTCCGCGACAAGTGTTGCATTTCTTATGTGTTATGGGATCTGTTCCGGATCCAAAACAATTCCAGCACTTACCCGATTCATCGCATGATTTACAAGGATAATGGTGATTGCTCCCGCCGCCGGAGCCGCCCGAACCACCGGAACCGCCGGAGCCGCCGGAGCCGGCTGAACCACCATTGTTGAATTCATCATAGGCCACTCGCTTCAGGTATAGTTTTCTTGATGTACCGTTTATTAAAATCAACTCATCATCAGTCCAGGATTCCACGCTATAACACATAAGCATATCACCGGCGAGCGTGGAATCATAATCCCGCAATGTCTGATATTCTCCTTTAGGCATTAGCCATTCTTCTTCTGACCCGTCATCAAGTCTGACTAAGTCAAAATGCCATGTCAAAGTCTCGTCTTCAATGCCTTTTATGAGCAACTTATAACATGTCTTGGCTTTTTCATCAGGAGTCGAGAGAAACGTAAAGTAATAATCTTGTCTCTGCACCTTCCAATCGGTGTCCCCCTCCCTCCTGTATTCTCTTTTGTAATAATGCCAGCTCGTTCCTTTTAACTTCTCCGTATACTCGCTACACTCCGGTTCCTCCTTGCCACATGAGCCGAGCAATATGGATATGACGGCAGACAATATGACGACTGCGAATTTGATATGCTTGTCCATATATATTCCGGGCCGCAGTCATTCCCTCGTCGGCTATTACGGTTAGTACGAAAAAAAGCGTGGAATGATGTTCCTGTTTATCTTAACGGAGGCATCGCCAAACGCCTATCAGAGAAATAAACAGTCCACTCCCACGCCATATCGGATATCGATATCCCCTTGTCGGGGAGTGGATATGCGACAAGCATGAGCGTTCGTTGACTGCTTTTCCTTCTCTGATTGAAAATTGGCGATTTCCGTTAAAGGATAAAGCACGAAACGCTTTTTATAATATGTCCGCGCAGTTTTTCCGCGCGGTGCAAAGTTATATCTTTTTTTCTGTTTACACAAATTTTTCCGGCAGATGGCGGAGTCATTGCCGGAATAACATGGCCGACGGCGTAGAACGGGGTGCCCGTAATCTGCACTCACAGTACACGTTTCCCTTCCATAGCCCACTTTCTCACATGCGCTCCCATGGACCTCCTCTATTTCAGGAGTCGTTGTTCTTCCGGGAATATACTCTTCCATATAATGCAAATTTAAAGTCACGCTTTTGATTTGCAAATATTACACATCTTATATCACCACACAATCTTCAAGAATCTGTGCCAATTATAGCCATGAAATGGGCGGATGCGTGAATTTTACCTATTTATGGTCAAAAAGGGACATTTACGACCCCGTCTCGGTTTTTGTCACTATTTTTGTCTCCGCTTTTATACAATCCATTGTATGGATTGTTTACATAAGAAACTATAGACTGAAAGATGCTAAAGTATATAAGACCCATATTGCTTGGAGCGTTGACGGCCACGTCAGCGGCAGTCATGACAGCGGCGACGCCCGGGAGCGTTGCGGTGAGTCTTGACTCGTGCCGCGCCATGGCCCTGCGCAACAACAAGATGATCGCCATAGCGGAGGAGACCGTAAAAGGCGCAGGCCTTGACCGCAAGGCAGCCACAGCCGCATACCTTCCCGGCATCGACTTCAGCGCCACTTACATCTACAACCAGCGGCGCATAAACCTCCTCGGCGAAGATGCCAAGCTGCCCACGATGTCGTTCAATCCCGGCACCGGCAAATTCGACTGGAACATCCTCACCGACCCGCAGGGCAATCCCATTCTCAATCCCGACGGTGGGGGATACATTCCCACCGAAGTGGCCGTGATACCCAAAGATGCACTGAGCTTCGACACACATAATGTGTTTGCCGGAGCCGTCACCCTGACACAGCCCGTGTTCATGGGAGGAACCATCAAGGCCCTCAACGACATTGCCCGCTATGCCGAATCTGCTGCCGTGGCCGGCCGCAACGCAGTGGTCCAGGAAATTACTTATAACGTAGATGATGCCTACTGGCTGGTGGTGTCGTTGAATGCCAAGAAGGAGCTCGCCGAAAGTTTCGTGCAGCTTGTCGACACACTGCGCTATAACGTGCAGGCTCTATACGACGAAGGCATGGCCACGCGCAGCGACATGCTATCGGTGGACGTAAAACTCAACGAAGCTAAAATAATGCTCACCAAGGTAGACAACGGTCTCACCCTTGCACGCATGAATCTCGCTCAGGTATGCGGACTGCCCACCGACACGCGGCTTACCCTCAGCGACGAAAGCCTGCGCACTGTCGGCGACCATGCCCCTTCATATACATGGAATGTGGAGGATGTGTTTGCCCGCCGCCAGGACCTCGAGGCCATGCGGCAGGGCGTCAATGTGCTCAAAGGACGCGAAAAGCTCACCCTCGGCGCGATGCTTCCCAAGATCGGAGTCTTCGGCTCATACCAGTTCTCGACGCCCAACCTCAACAACGGTTTCAGCAAGAAGGTCGGGGGCGGCTTCTCGGCAGGGGCGGCCGTGACGATACCCATATGGCACTGGGGCCGCGACTACAACCATTACCGTGCAGCCCAGAGCGCCACACGCGCTCAGCAGCTCCTCCTCGAGGACATGGAGGAGAAGGTAAGGCTCCAGCTATCACAGGCCAAGTTCAAATTCCAGGAGTCGTTCAAGACCTACGACATGACCAAGGCCAATCTCGCCAAAGCCGACGAAAACCTTGAGAACGCACGCACCGCATTCCGCGAAGGAGTGATGACCACCAACGACGTGATTCTCGCCCAGACAGGATGGCTCCAGGCCAACTCCGAGAATATCGACGCCGCCATCGGCATCCGCCTTTGCGAGGTGTATCTCTCCAAAGTGCTCGGCAATCTCCCACATTGATTTATCTTACATCATAACTCATAACTCTGACCTATAACCTAATTATGGCACAGGATAACAATAATACACTGCCTACGGCTGAAACAGACGAACAGAAAGGCACGATGACCCATGTGGTACGAGTAGTGCCGCTGGGCGAAGAAGACCCGGTGGCAGTATCAAAGAAAGACCGTTTTCTGATCAGCACCATAGCGGTGTTGCTGCTGGTGCTTGCGGCATTGGCCGTGCTGGGATTTCTGGTGATCAAGCCGGAGCCGGACGTGGTCCAGGGGCAGGCCGAAGCCAAGGAAATCCGCATCTCGGGCAAGCTGCCGGGGCGCGTGGCCCATATATATGTTGAAGAGGGCCAGCGGGTGCGCCAGGGCGACACGCTTGTACACATCACTTCGAGTCTTGTCGACGCACAGTACGACCAGGCTGCGGCCATGGAGGAAGTGGCACGTGCCGGTGAGAACAAGGTAGACGCCGGCACCCGCACTCAGATAGTACAGGCCGCCGAGAGCGTATGGCAGCAGGCACAGGCAGCCGCCGGAATCGCCGAGAAAACATGGCGCCGCATGGAGGCCCTCTATGCCAAGGGAGTCATCTCGCAGCAGCGCCGCGACGAGGCAAAGGCTGCCTATGAAGCCGCGAAGTCGGGTGCCGAGGCGGCCC
>CABUTY010000193.1 GCA_902494595.1 uncultured Porphyromonadaceae bacterium
ATTTCGCCGCTTTTCCCTCTCATCTTCAGTCGTGTAGCTCGCTACACTCCTTCATCTTCGAGGAAAAATCGACTGAAATAATGCTCCCCGATAATACAAAATAATTTCCACGACTTACTTATCTCGTTTATTCGTCAGGCTTCGGCTTCGCCGGTCCAGCGGGACCATTTATCGCCGTTCTTCACCCAGAGCTGGCCGGCTTTCGCCGAGGGGTCTATGGGCTTGCAGTCGTTCACGAGGTAGTAAATCACTCCTTCCACGCCGTCGGGCGCCATGGTGCTGTCGTCCCAGAGATGGAACACATCCTTGCCCACCTGCTCGTCGTTGACGATGTTCTCGCCGTCAATCCATATGTGGCAGCTCCCCTTGAGCGCCAGGGCATCCCATATGAGAATGCCGTTACGGGTGGCTTCCTGACCGTCGACACGGTCGCTGAAGGAGTGCTCGGAACTGTAGACATAGTGCACGAGACGGTTCTCGCCGATAAGGGCTCCGGAGTTGCTCCACCCCAGCCGGTCGAGGGTCGGCTCCCGCTTGATCTCTATGTCGCCGAACACGGTATGGAAGTTGGTAACGGTCCATCCGGCGGCATTCTGCCTGGTGGTGATCTGTATCTCGGGATGACGGGAGTAGTCGATGCACTGTATCTGCTCAAGCAGGTTTTTGCCGGCGAGCAGGAGAGCCGTCTTGGGGACATCCTCGCCCGTGAAGAACATCTTTGCGAGGGCTATGATCTTCTCCACCGTCCACTTGCCGGCATGCTGCAGCTCGCGCTTGAACTGCCAGCGCACGCCTTCGGTGCAATAGACATATTGCAACCCCATGCCGGGGACGTTGACCTTGAACTTGCCGGGACGTCCAGCCCAGAGGGTACGGTTGCCGCGCACCTTGAAGTTGGCTATGGCCTGTTCTGCGAGCACCGCCTTGGTGAAGGGTATGCGCTTGCGCTGACTCTCGAAGTAGTCGCTGACCACCTGGTTCATGCCCCGCTTCTGGAGATAGATTCTCGTGGGCTGCGGCACTATCATCTCGGGGTCTACCTCCTTCTGGGTCTCGTAGAGGGAGTTGGAGAGGATTATGGCCTTAGTGCCGGCGGGGATTGTGGGGAGCACACAGACTTCGTCGCCGGGATTACGCGGGCCGTTCACGGCACGCACCACGGGATTGTTGGTGGCGGTGTCGATACCGGCCACGAAGAGCATCAGGGCACGTCCCTGCTGCTGGTTGCCCTCGCTGTCATAGCCGTCGACATATGGAAGGAGCAGCGTGGTGAAGGGTCGCGGCAGACACTGGTCGGCGGCATCGAGGGGAAGGATTCCCTGGGCGGCTCCTCCCGTGAGCACTCCCGTGGTGGTGACGCTGCTGCGGGGCTCGTCGATCATGTAATGGTCAATCTCGGGGGAGTTGACCTTAACTCGCTTGGCACGGAGCATCAGGTTCATGAGCGGCGTGTCGTCGCTGTTGAAGCGCATGAGCTCATTGTCGATGTCGGCGTCAATGAAGTTGCCGGCATCTATGCCGCCGGTTGCCATGGCGGCCGCTCCTACTGTGGCCGGCTCGCCCGGAACCTGCGTGTCAAGGCCGCTGCGTCCGGCCACTCTCTTTACCTGTGCATTCTGCATGTCAAAATCTTCTTTCATAGCTTTGCTTTTGTTAGTGATGATTATTTGTTATGTGGCGCCGGAGATGACGCCGCTTGTTTTGTTCATAGGGCCTCGCGTGCGAGGTCAAAGATTGATGTTGGGCGTCCGGCCGCGAAGGAGGCATTCCCGGAACCCGGGTGTGGGATTCCGTCGGAGTCGTCGGCGGTGAGGAGATGCTCTTCGACAGCTGTGTTGCGGCCGCGTAGCTCTGCATCGGCAAGAGCCTGCCGGAATAGCTCTACCCCTTCGGGACTCAAGGACTGGAGCAAGCTCTCCAGCGTGAGAGGCTCGGCTTCTTCTTCGGGAGTCGGCTCGACGGGGGTGGCTGACTCTGCGGCTGGCGCCTCCTCTGCGGCGGCTTCGGCTGGCTCTGAGGCAACTTCTTCCTCGGCTTTTTCTTCGGCTTTTTCTTCGGCTGCTGCTTCCTTGGCCGCTTCCTCGGCTTTTTCCTCGCCTGCTTTTTCCTCGCCTGCCGACTCGGCACACTCGGAGGCGGATGGCAAAAAGGCTGCCGCCTCAAG
The DNA here is from genome assembly GCA_902494595.1 of uncultured Porphyromonadaceae bacterium. GTDB lineage: Bacteria > Bacteroidota > Bacteroidia > Bacteroidales > Muribaculaceae > Lepagella. Next base: position 2,165 of record CABUTY010000193.1, read on the forward strand.
CTCTTCTTTCGGCTGCGGCTCCGGAAGCCGCTTTTTCTTCTTGAATATTTCCATAGAATCTGGTTTTGGTGATTATGAATTTTTATCGCTTTGCTTGGCTATTTCGCTTCCTTTGTCGATTTCGCTTTGCTTGGCGATTACGGTGCAAAATTACGGCTGTCGGGGCGGCTCTTGTCCTTATCCATTTAATTTGCTTGCGGTTAAATCAATTGATGCCGAAGTCGTACTGGGAGCTGTCGAAGCGGGTGTCGGCCACCAGTGGAGCGGTGTCGCCAGCTATGCGGGCTATGCGGTGAGCGTCGTAATACTGGCCGATGTTCACGGCATCCTTGGCTGTGGCTTCCCGGATGAAGTCGTCGAAACTGAGCATAAGGTCGGCAAGCGCCGATAATGAATTGCGCGTCTGCTGGCTGTACAGTGTTCCCGACATCGATCCGTTGTCGAGCTTCCCCTGCAACGCGCCGTTGACGCCGGAGATATCCTCCATCATCTTCATCTGTATGTTGAGGAGCTCCGTGATACCTATGTCGGCGGCTTTGGAGCTGATTTGCTGCGGCACGGGCTGCCCTGCCTGCGGACGGAACACTATCACCCCGTCGAAACGGCTCCATTCGTCGGCGATGTCGTCGAGCGACGTATCCTCGGGCAATGCCCCCTCAGGCAACAGCAGCACTCCCTTGGCCGAAGCCTGCAGAATCCAGTCGTACATGCTTATGAGCCTGTTGGTAACCTTCTGCTGGTCGATGACGTCCGACACAAAGCTGTGCACCTCGCCGTCGATGAATGGATAAGCCTTGAAGACATAAGGATGCGACCTGTGGCGGTAAGGCGACACGCCTGTGCGGAGCACTCCTCCGGCAGGCGTGAGGAAATACCAGCGCCATTCTTCATCGACGAACCACCGCTTGTCAATCGGCGGTCTACCCTCGGCGCGACGGCGTCTGTTCTCGGCTTCCACGCCGCCGATGTCGGCGGCATCCACCTTGAAACATCTTCCCGTGGCGCGGTCGTGGCAGCGGTAACGTCGGCGATATTCGCGCGTCCATACCTCTATGACCCGGCAGCGTCCCGCTACCGCCGGCACCAGAAAACCGGCCGCTCCCTCGCGGCCTCCGCTCCACAACTCGTCGCCCCACTCGTCGCCGCTCACGCCGTAAAGACTCTCCAGCCGCCCCGCTTCCAATGCATCGGAGGCAAACGTGCTCATAAGCTCCTCGAAACCCATGTCGTGGATCTCCCCCACCAACGACACATCCCACCCCCGGAAGTCTCGTCCGTTGCCGTCGACAAAGAAATTGTCGGGCTGCACGAAGTCGGTCCAGCAGTCGGTACGGTTCCCCTTGCGCCCATACCATTTCTTGTGCACGGCAAGCCCCGAGATCAGGAACTCCTCCATGGTGCGCGCATACATCTCGGCGAGCCTGTTGACCTCGGCATTACACCTCAACAGCTTCTGCATGGTGACGGCACGGCCATTCTCGGCGGCATCCCTCGCGCGGCACGTGGGCGCCTTGTAACGGTCGCGGAACACTCCCAACACATTGCGCACAAGCCGCCGTATGAGATTGTTCTTCAACGGCAGCCGCCCCTGCTCCCGCAGATAGTCGTCTTCGCGCACCGTCCTGTTGCCTATAGATACCGTGTCGCTCCACTGGTCGCCGTAGGTGAAGCGCTTGTTGCGCAGCCTGTCGGCGCGGAACCGCCACGCCGACTCCCAGCTCCGCCGGCTCCGCTCTATCAAATCTGTCCTGTACTCCATAGCTTTTTTCCGCCAAAATTAGATACTCAGACCCCCGTTTTGTCCATATCCGTTTAATTTGCTAAATTTGCAACCTTAAGAACGCGTTCCTTAAAATTTCGAGGCCGTAGGGGCGGCTCTTTTCGAGCAGATTTTTCGAGTCGAGGAGAGAGCGATG
>CABUTY010000194.1 GCA_902494595.1 uncultured Porphyromonadaceae bacterium
AGCCTGGCGCACGCTCTCCGGCCGCACGTTCATCAGCTCGGCTATCTCCTTGGTGCTCAACCCTATGGCGATATAGCCGGCAAGACGCAGCGCCGTATCGCTGATGCGCGGCGACATCTCCCGTAGTCTGCCGATAAACAGCGGATATTGCTTCGAGAAAAGAGTCAGGAAATTGTCGGTGCCTATTTCCGTAGGCAACCCGCGCCTGTCGGCATCGAGCTGCAGCGCTATCCGCCGACGCTCCGTCTCTTCCCGCATACTCTCCACTTCCTTACGCGCCTCTCCCGTCTTAAGCCACCAACGACGCACCAGCAGCAGCCCGGCAAGCGCACAAACTCCCGCAATCCCTGCGGCCAACCATAGCAGCATTCTTGTTTTCTTCTTTTCCGCCTCGATATTGCGGTCTGTCTCGTCAATAGCACGCGCGAGCTCCATACCCGCAACATTGTCGTTGCGCAAAAGCACATTCAGCGAATCGGCCGCAAGAGCATAGGCCCTGTATGCCGATACGCTCTCGGCCATGGTTCCGCACATCTCGCGTGCCCGCGCAATCCCTTTGAGACTCTTTACCCGCAGTTCACCGGGTCCCAGTTCCGGCAATACCTTCGCCAGACTGTCGCTCCATCTTCGTGCCCACAAGCAGTCATGCCTGGCCAAAGCCTCCTCTCCCATATAGAAATATACCTTGGGAAGGAGGTCGGCACGGTCGCCATAACGCGAAATACTTCTGTAAGCAACGTGGAGTGCTGCGCTGTCGCCCGCGAGATTATGAATGTTGAGGTTTACCAGCTGACAATTCACCGGCTCGCGCATATACCCGGTGTCGACCCGAAGCTCACGCAACAGCCTCACAGCCTCTCGGTCGCGACCCATGTCGGAGAGTATGGCCGCACGGTTCATCTTATCGTCAAGCTCCGCCATCACTGGGTCTATGCGACGGTTGCAATCAGTTATCAGCCCCAGATAATACAGCGCCCGCTCGTGAAGCCCTGCATCACGCATAAGTTCCATAAGCTCCCGGTTCACGTTATAGAGCATCTGCCAGTCGTTGCGGCTCTTGAAATATTCCGCCTGCGAGAGCTTCCGCGAATACCATTCCTGCGCCGAATAGTCGGCTCTCTCCTCCCTGCGCCATTCCAGTAATCTGCCGATATACTCCCTTGTGGCACCTGTCGCCACATTATAGGCAGAATCCAGCAGGGCCTGCCCCTCGGCTTTTCTGCTGCCGCGTATCTCTATGCGGCCCTGCCAGTAAAGCAGCCGGCTTTCTGCCTCCCGGCTATCCCCGGGCGTCATGGCCACTCTCCTGTAACGCCTCATGAGCGCCTTCGTGGAATCAGGACCCGATCCATTCTGAAAACTCAGTTCTATTTCCCGGGTAAGCGAGTCGGCGACAGGTGAGGTTGTCTCCCAACCTGTGGGCGCGACAAATTCCTCCCCTCGTCGGCAGCCTGATGCCACAGCCAGGAGTAAGAGCCCAAATATGCAATACAGACTATATCTTCTCATTCCGCTGCAAAATTAGCAAAAGAGAGCAAACAGTAAAAAAGAGGGCGTCTACAAAGTATCTACACCTATGTTATGCGGCTTGTAGACGCTTTCAGATATGTCCCTTTTGCCACTGTGTGCGCATTGTCTACTAACTTTGTCGTCAGATTCAGCAACCAATATCATTCATATATGCGACTTATCAGTTACGCTACGGTGCTTCTCGCGCTCATGTCGGCGTTCGCCGCACAAGCCGAGGATGTGACCGTCGGCAACTTCAGGTATGAGATTGTCACGTTTGTGGGCAGCGACGAGCCCGAGGCGGTCATCACGGGACTTGCCGACGGATTCGAGCCTGCCGGCATGCTCTACTTCCCTACCACTGTCAGCCTCGAAGGGAAGGAAGTGAAGGTGACAGGCCTCGGATGGTCGAACCATTCAGGGCATGAGGGCGACATTCCCGTAATCGGCGGTTTCGACAACATTACATCTGTGCGGATTCCGAAGTATATGCGCTTTATCGGACGTATCGAGTTCAAAAACTGCCATTCAATAGAAGGCTACGAGGTTGAAAGCGGTTCGGAAACGTATACCACCATCAATGGCTCGCTTGTAGAGCTGAGCAAATCCGGCAGCGATACTTATAGGCGTCTCCTCAGATATCCCTCGGGAGCTACGGCTACCCAGTTTGTGGTGCCCGCCGACATAGATTTCATCTCGTTCGGTGCCTTTGCCGCCAACCGTCATCTGAAGAAAATCTTCCTTATAGGCCGCCAGACTCTTTTGGAATGCTGGCAGTACAACAACCGTTCCATCGAAGCTGTCGACTGCACTAACTCTTCGCAATACAGTACCGACAGCGACGGCGCCATATTATACGGTCCCATCTTCGAGGGCCTATGCCCCGGGAGGATTTATGGCAAATACACTGTACCGGAAAGATGCAAGTTTCTTTCCTCGGGAGCCTTCTGCAGCTCGCAGGTCGAGGAGGTGGTGTTCCCGGCTTCCGTATCCGACCAGGGTGCCGGCGGCGACATGTTTCTTGAATCGGAGGTCAGAAAAGTCACCTTTCTCGGCGATGTTCCCTCGCGCATATGGCCCGGGGCCTTCATGGGCTGCCGCAATCTGGAATCCATAACGCTGGGTGCCACCGACGGAGGGGTGCTCGACATTCACACATGCGCCTTCAAGGACTGTGTGTCGCTTGAATCGGTGACGTTCGCCTCCAACACCAAAGACATCAGCATCTACACCCGCGCTTTCGAAGGATGCCGCAGTCTGGCTTCTTTCCCTCTCACATCTTCTATGAAAATCAGGAGCCTCAGCCATCGGGAGTTTGCCGGCTGCGAGAGTCTCACATCATTCCCCTTCGGCTGCGTGCGCGACATCGACACCCGCCAGGGATATATCTTCGCCGGCAGCGGCCTGAAGACCGTTCACTGGCCCTCCGGCTTCAAGTCTGTCCCCCGCGGATGCTTCGCCGACTGCCGTCAGCTGGAAAAGGTATATCTCAAGGACACTACAACCGACCTATATGAAGATGCCTTCGCGCGTTCCGTCATAGTGGGCCTGAACATGATGGGCGTAAACTGGTGGTCGCGCAGCGCCTTCGCCGGTTGCCCATCCCTGATCCGACTCTATTTCCCCGACAATGGCGCCCAGGTGCGATATCAGACTGTCGACTTCATCACAGACTCACCGCAGATTGTTGTCAACAATCCGAAGATAAGCTGGCTTGAGGAGCAGGAAGAGTGTCCCGGAGTAGCGTCGCTCTATATATCGATGGTCAACGGCGGAGTGACCGTAGGCAATGGCTGGCGCACTGTATACGTGCCCGGCGGCGCCGCCGAGCTTTACCGTCAGCTCACCTCTTCAGATGTGGAGGAAATGTTTTCCTATGAAACCGACCCCTCCGGCACATCTGTCCGTATCCAGCCTCTTGTAACCGGCGTGAAGATGGTATCCGTGATCATCAACGGCGAGACTGCCGTCTATTCCGGCGGGTGGTACTCTGTCGGCACTCCGTCTGAAGGAGGTGCTATGGAGGTTACGCTTAACTATACCGTCTTCGGCAATGCCATGACCTCTTCATATTCCGGCATCTACAGCGGCATCAACAACATTGACGCCTCTGACAGCGCTGCCGGGGTCTGGTTCACCCTTTCCGGCCTCCGGCTTCCCGGCAAACCTGTTCAACCAGGCATCTACATCCGCCGTTCCGGCACCATGGCCAAGAAAACAATCGTCAGATAAACGACCTCCCGAGCATGATTTCAAGCGATTCCTCACGGAGTCGCTTTTTTATTTATAAGCATCTTTTCGTAAAAAAATGTGAACAAATCTGCCGTCACGTCATTTGTTTTTATAGAGAGACATAATGAAGTTGTTTATACTAATTTACGTACCATAATCAATATAAAAAGTTGTTGACTTTATGGCAACCTTTATCAATCTTTTGGGCGTATTTCTTCTCTCTCATCGGCACCGACCGAAAGGTCGCTGCCTGTTGGGTCGCCTTAGCTCCCCGAGCCCTGCGGGGTTCGACAGAAGAAATCCATCCCAAAACCTTAATA
>CABUTY010000195.1 GCA_902494595.1 uncultured Porphyromonadaceae bacterium
CGTCTCGCGATAAGGTATCTTCTGCTCCATGAACTCCACGGGGAGCTTCTCGTTGTTCTCTATTCTCCACTTGAGGGTGCGGAGGTGGAACTCACCCTGACCCTTTACGAGCGTCTGCTTCAGCTCCTTGCTCTGCTCAATCACCCATGTGGGATCCTCCTCGTGCATGCGGGTGAGGATTGCCATCATCTTCTCGGCATCGCTTTCGGTGACGGGCTTAATGGCACGCACATACTTGGGAGCCGGATATTTGATGAAGTCGAACTGCCAGTCGCAACCCTTCTCGTCGAGAGTGTTGCCGGTACGCACATCCTTGAGTTTTACGGCAGCGCCGATATCGCCGGCGTCGAGCACATCCACGGCATTCCTTATCTGGCCGCATACGGTGAATATCTGAGCCATGCGCTCCTTGCCGCCACGCGTCACATTCTCCAGGTCGGCACCTGCCTTGAGCGTACCGCTCATCACCTTGAAGTAGGAAACCTCGCCGATATGCGGCTCCACGCTGGTCTTGAAGATGAATATCGACACGGGACCATCCACATTGGGCTCCACAGCCTCGCCGGCAGTGTTGACGGGCGCGGGCATCTCGCTGACGAAAGGCACCACATTCCCCAGGAACTCCATGATGCGGCGTACGCCCATATCCTTCAGGGCGCTGAGCACTACCACCGGGAAGATGTTGCGCTCCACAAGGCCCTTGCGGATACCTTCGCGGAGGTCATCCTCGGTAAGCGGCTGGTCGTCGAAGAATTTCTCCATCAGCGACTCATCATTCTCGGCGGCTGCCTCCTTGAGCTTGTTGTGCAGCTCCAGAGCCTTGTCCATCTCCTCGGCGGGTATGTCGCTGATAGTGGGCACGCCGCCGTCGGGGCCCCATTCGTACTTCTTCATGAGAAGCACGTCGATCATGGAGTGGAAACCGGGACCGCTCTCCAGAGGATACTGAATCTGCACCACATGCTGACCAAAGGTCTCGCGGAGCTGTTCGAGCACATTGTCATAGTCGGCCTTCTCGGCGTCCATCTGGTTGAGGGCGAACACCACAGGCTTGTTCAACGCCGCCGTGGTGCGGAAGATGTTCTGCGTGCCCACCTCCACGCCATAGCCGGTGTTGACTACTATCAGACCCAGGTCGCAGACTCCCAGCGCCGTATAGGCGTTGCCTACGAAGTCCTCGGCTCCCGGACAGTCGATGAAATTAAGTTTCTTGCCGTTGAATTCTGCGTTGAACACCGTAGAGAATACGGAATAGCCGTACTCCTTCTCTACCGGAAAATAGTCCGACATGGTGTTGCCTGCCTCAATGGTTCCGCGGCGCTTTGTCACTCCACACTCGTAGACCATTGATTCCGCGAGTGTGGTCTTTCCCGAGCCCTTCGCTCCCAGAAGGGCTATGTTCTTAATTTCATTCGTCTTGTAAATCTTCATAGATATCGAGATTTTTATTGGTTACTTTCCTTATGAAGTTCCTGACCCTGAATAACCTATTATTCTCTCTTGCGGAACAGGTTTTTTTCTTCATTGGCCAAAATTAGCAAAAATCCTGATATTTGTTGCACTTGTGGATTATGTTTTTCAACATGTTTTGATTTTTTAGTATATGATACTAACGCCTCTTCCCCCGCCGTTCAATAGAGTATGGCTACGGATTTCGGCATATACATACACGTTCCCTACTGTCGCAGCAAATGTCTTTACTGCGACTTCTATTCTGTGGCCGGTCGTCACGAGGGCACGGCATACGCCGATGCGTTGCTGCGCGAGTTCGCCGCACGCCGCCATATCCTTGACGATACTTCCGGCCCTTACACCTTATATATAGGAGGGGGCACTCCGTCGCTGCTCGACACTGACATCATCCGGCGCCTATGCTCCGAAATATCGGAATCCATCGGCCATGCCCCCGTAGAGACCACTGTGGAGGTCAATCCTGAGGATGTGACGCGTGCGAAGAGCCATGAATGGCGGCTGGCCGGGATAAACCGTGTGAGCATGGGCGTTCAGAGCCTTATGGATGCGGAGCTGCGACGTGTGGGACGACGCCATGACGCCGCCAAAGCCCGCGACGCCTTCGCCATACTCCGCGACGACTTCGACAACGTCAGCCTCGACATGATGTTCGGTCTTCCGCTGCAGAGCGTAGATACTCTCGCCAGAACCATTGACGGTTTCCTCGCGATGAACCCCGAACATATATCAGCCTATTCGCTGATGTACGAGGAGGGGACTCCCCTGACGCGCCTCCGAGACAAGGGAAGTATCCCGGAGACCCCCGACGAGACCTGTCTGGAGATGTACCGACAGGTCAGCGGGCGCCTGGCCGATGCCGGCTACGTGCATTATGAGCTCAGCAATTACGCCCGCCCCGGATATGAATCGCGACACAACACCCTCTACTGGGAGGGCAAGCCTTATCTGGGGCTTGGTCCCGGGGCACACAGCTACGACGGCAGCCGGCGCCGCTATGCCATGAAGCCCGACGTCAGGGGGTATGTGGCTTCCTCCTGTCCCGAAGCATTTCTTTACACGGAAGAGCTTGGCGACACGGAGCTGCGCGAGGAGATGGTGATGACGCGTCTACGGCTTCGCGACGGCCTCGACCTGCAGCTCTTCGAGACCCGTTTCGGCTACGATGCTCTCCGCGCCTTGCTCCGCCGTGCCCAACCGCATATCGCCGCCGGTAACCTTCTCCATAAGAAAAACCGTATCGCCCTCTCGTCACACGGTGTGATGATCAGCGATACGGTAATATCCGATTTATTCTGAGAGCGCGGGAGTCTATATTCTGCCCGTACCTGCTTCAGATTGTGAATGCCACGGCAGCGCTTATGCGGCTGTCGTGGGCAGATCCCTGATAATAGGTCTTGCGCTGCCCGTAGATGTATTCCATACCTACCTGGAAAAAGCTCGAGATATTGTAGAACACGTTGGCGCCGACATAGTTGCAGTAACGGTAATTATTGAAGGCGCCGGTGTTCCCTTCGGCCATACCTTCGGCATATGCGTAGGTATCCACATCCCACATACGGCTCATGGAGTATACTGCATTCATCTGCCAGCGCTTGTTGATATTCCATGTCACGCCGAACACGAGTCCCATCTGGGGAGTAGCCTTGAGGTATCCCGGGTCGGCCGAAGCGGGCGTGAAGCTGAGCGGCACACCGGCCATATCCTGGATATAATTGCCGATACCTTTGCCATAGATAGCCTGGGCACAGAACGACAGCTGACGGATAGGAGTGAAATTGCCGCTGAGCATCACACCCCACCCCATCACGGTGCGTCTCTTCTGCGCGATGAGGTCGCGGTAACTGAGCGTACGCAGTATTCCCGACACCCTTATGCGGTTGCCGTCGTCCTTGGCCCATTCCACCCACAGGGGTATGTCGGGCACCATCTGATTGTAGGCTGTCGGGTCGCAGACCGGCTGGTCGAGGATATCCTTGCCCTGGAACACCTTGTAGTCGCGTCCCAGATAGCGGCCGTTGCTCGAATTGAATGTGGGAATCTCCACGCCGATGGCGGCTCTGAAGCCGTTGAACACCGGCGAGGTGTAGTTGATAAGGTAATTTGACGCCGATACTTCACCGCTGGGGCCCTCGGGGTCAATCATCGGTGGCTGACATGCCAGCTCGTCCTCGAAGAGACTCGTGGCAAGACCTGCCTTGATGCCGCGCCAGGCCACATATGCCGACTTCAGTTTTATGGGATTGCTCCAGCCGTCGGTACCTACCTTGATGAAACCGGTAATTTGGTTGGCGGTACCGCCGAAGCCCACCACCTGCAGCGACACGTTGCCGTTGAGACCGTTGATATAGAAGTCCGACTTCTTGAAGCGAGGCGCCGGCACCGGAATCTGCTGCGTCACGAAACCGCTGCCTGCCCCGGCGCGCTCATATAGCTCATTGCCCAGGTCCCATCCCAATATAGGCTGGATTTCGCCGCCAATCGTCAGTATGAACTTGTTGTCCTCGGTATGTATGGCGAAATGCGGCACCTGTGCATCGCGGAAATTCTGCGGCCGATCCTGACTGATGATATCCTTTACCGTGGAA
>CABUTY010000196.1 GCA_902494595.1 uncultured Porphyromonadaceae bacterium
ATGCCGGATGGATCGACCATGACGCACAGATAGGTCAGACAGGCCTCACCGTGCGACCCAAGCTTTACATAGCCTGCGGTATATCGGGCCAGATACAGCATATCGCCGGTATGCAGGACAGCTCCATAATCATCTCCATCAACAATGACCCCGACGCCCCCATCAACACGGTGGCCGACTATGTCATCACCGGAAATGTGGAGGATGTGGTGCCAAAACTAATCAAGTATTACAAAAAGAACACGAAATAAGATGGCGAATTTCTATATAGACAATCCGGTGCTTAAGCACTATCTTACCCATCCGATGATGGAGAAGATTGTGGAACTGAAGGAGCGCGGATATGCCGATGCGGAGCAGTATGACTATGCGCCGCAGAACTATGCCGATGCCATAGACAGCTACGACAAGGTGCTGGAGATAGTAGGCGAGATATGCGGCGAGACAGTAGCCGCCAATGCCGAGGGAGTCGATAAGGAGGGTCCCCGGGTGGAGAACGGACATGTGGTTTACGCCACGGGTACCGCCGCCAATCTTGAGGCCTGCCGCAAGGCCGGGCTTATGGGCATGTCGATGCCGCGTCGCTACGGCGGTCTCAACTTCCCCATCACTCCCTATATCATGGCCGCCGACATTGTGAGCCGCGCCGACACAGGCTTCGAGAACATATGGGGTCTGCAGGACTGCGCCGAAACCATCTATGAGTTTGCCGACGATGCTCAGAAGCAGAAGTATATACCTCGCGTATGTGCCGGGGAGACTATGTCGATGGACCTTACGGAGCCCGACGCCGGTTCCGACCTGCAGAGCGTGATGCTGAAGGCCACGCAGAAGGAGGATGGTTCTTGGGTACTCAATGGTGTAAAGCGCTTCATCACCAACGGCGACAGCGACATACACCTGGTGCTGGCACGCTCTGAAGAGGGCACACGCGATGGCCGCGGCCTCTCGATGTTCATCTACGACAAGCGCAACGGCGGAGTCACCGTGCGCCGCATAGAGAACAAGATGGGTATCAAGGGTAGCCCCACATGCGAGCTGGTATACCGCAACGCTCCCGCCGAGCTGGTTGGTAGCCGTCGCATGGGTCTCATCAAATACGTGATGGCGCTGATGAACGGCGCACGTCTCGGCATAGCCGCCCAGAGTGTGGGCGTCAGCGAGATCGCCTATCGCGAGGCTCTCTCCTATGCCCGCGACCGCAAACAGTTCGGCAAGGCTATCATAGAGTTCCCCGCCGTGTCTGAGATACTCAGCAACATGAAGGCCAAGCTCGACGCCTCCCGCGCCCTGCTTTACGCCTGCTCTCGTTTCGTAGACATCTACAAGGCTTACGACGACATTGCCAAGGAACGCAAGCTTACCGTCGACGAGAAGAAGGAATCGAAGCAGTACAGCCGTCTTGCCGACGCATTCACGCCGCTGGCCAAGGGCATGACCTCCGAATTCTGCAACCAGAACGCCTACGACTGCATCCAGATTCATGGCGGTTCGGGATTCATGAAGGACTATGCCTGCGAGCGCGTATACCGCGACGCCCGTATTACGAGCATATACGAGGGTACCACCCAGCTGCAGGTTGTGGCTGCAATTCGCCACGTCACCACCGGAACATATCTCAACTGGATCCGTGAGGAACTTGCCAAGGAATGCAAACCGGAGGACCAGGACACTAAGGCCACCCTCGAGTTCATGTCGCAGCAGCTCGCCAACGCTGTGGAGAAGGTGACGGGTGCCGAGAATCCCGAGTATGTCGACTTCATGGCTCGCCGTCTCGTGGAGATGGCCGGCTATACCGTGATGGGTCTCCTCCTGCTCGACGATGCTCAGCGTGACGACTCTTTCCGTCGCTCGCTCCGCGTGTTCGTAAAGTATGGTCAGGCCGAGGTGGCAAAGCATGCCGACTTCATTGCCAATTTCCGTATCGACCAGCTCGAAGAGTATAAGGTAGACTAAGACTAAGTCTGAGAATAAAAAAAGCGAAGAGGATGTGTCGAGAAGGTGCATCCTCTTTGTTTTTTCGTCAAATTCATCTAAATTTGCATTTCAAGACGAAAGAAGATGAAAAGAGCCGCAGCTATAATATTGATGACGGGATGCGTAAGCATGGGCTTGCATGGGCAGACACAGCTTGACAATGCATGGAAGGCATATGAGGAATATGACCTTGGGGAGGCGCGTTCGCTTGTGCAGAAAGCCAGGGCAAAGGCGGGCAAGAAGAGTGCCGAGCTTGCCGATGCCGAGGAGCTGACACGCAGGATCAATACCGCCGAAAATTTCCTGGAACGTGTGGAGCATATAAAGATTATCGATTCGATAGCTGTTCCGAAGGGAGAGTTCTTCAAGGCCTACCGATTGCCGGCGAGTGCGGGGCGGCTCAGTGCCGACGAAGATAACGGCATAGACTATATCTTCACCAGCGAGGGTGGCGACTACCGTATATGGGCGGCTCCCGACACGCTGGGCAATCTGGTGCTTACAGAATCGTCGCGTCTTACCGACGGCAGCTGGAGCGAGGCCGATGCCATAGAGGACCTTGCCGCCGATGGCGCCGATGTGGCCTTCCCCTTCATGATGCCCGACGGCGTGACGCTCTATTATGCCTCCAAAAGCGACGAAGGACTTGGGGGCTACGATATCATGGTGGCATCGCGCGATGTCGACGACGGCTCTTTCCTGCAACCCCAGAATATGGGTATGCCTTACAATTCGCCCTACGACGATTATCTGCTGGCTGTCGACGAGCTTAACGGCGTGGGATGGTTCGCCAGCGACCGCAACCGGCTTGGCGACAACATAACAATATACGTGTTCCAGGTCAACGACATGCGTCGCAACTATCCGGCCGACGCGGAGAACCTTGAGTCGCTCGCGCTGCTGCGCGACTGGCGCCTCACTCACGAAGAGGGAGATGACTTCACGGAACTCCTCGACGTGATAGCCTCCATAGACCCGGATGCCGCCACAAAAAGCCGTGATTTCCGTCTCCCTATGGATGGCGGCGTGGTGTATACCTCCTATTCCGACTTCCGCAGCTCCTCGGCTTCGGCACTGATGGAGAAATATGTGGAGCGTAAAAAGGAATACGACGCCCTCCGGGAGGAGATGGCCGATCTGCGGCGTCAGTATCACCGTAACCCGTCGCAGAGCCTCAGGGAGAATCTGCGGCAGAAAGAACAGGAATCCAACCGACTGCGGGAAAGCCTGAGGCGCAGCCTCTCCGACGTGTACCGCGCAGAACGACAACAACAATGATATCTTTCAGCACTGCACTGCTCCTTTTGGTGGCAGGTTATTTCATCTATGGCTTGTTTGTAAGCCGCGTGTTCGGACAAGACCCTTCGCGGACCACTCCCGTGAAACGACTCGCCGACGGTGTAGACTATGTGGAACTTCCCACGTGGAAGATTTTCCTCATACAGTTTCTCAACATAGCGGGTCTTGGCCCGATATTCGGGGCCATCATGGGCGTGATGTTCGGGCCGGCGGCTTTCCTCTGGATAGTTTTCGGCACGATATTCGCCGGTGCTGTCCACGATTATATGTCGGGAATGCTGTCGCTGCGCAGCGACGGCGCCTCACTGCCCGAGATTGTGGGCGCGCAGCTTGGCGGTGGTATCAAGAATGTGATGAGGGTGTTCGCTCTCCTGCTGATGATTCTTGTGGGCGCCGTGTTCGTCTACAATCCCGCCGACCTGCTGGCTATGCTCACTCCCGAACATCTCGACAAGACTTTCTGGATAGTGGTGATATTCGCCTATTATATGCTGGCCACCCTTCTGCCTGTCGACAAACTCATAGGGAAGCTCTATCCCGTGTTCGGATTTGCGCTGCTGTTCATGGCCGTGGGCATCATGGTGGCTCTTTACGCCCATGCCGACGCCATGCCCGAAGTGTGGGAGGGATTCTATAACCACAGGGCCGACCCGGAGGCCAATCCCATATTCCCGATGATGTTCGTGTCGATAGCGTGCGGGGCCATATCGGGCTTCCATGCCACGCAATCGCCGATGATGGCGCGATGCCTCAAAAACGAGCGTCATGCCCGCC
>CABUTY010000197.1 GCA_902494595.1 uncultured Porphyromonadaceae bacterium
GATAGGTATATTCTTATGGAACACAGGATATATCGTTGGAGGATAAATCACTTTTGCGCCGAAAGAGCAAAGTTCCATGCTTTCCACAAACGACATTTTGGGAATCACCCTCGCCTCCTTGACTTTTCTGGGGTCGGAGGTCATGAAGCCGTCGACATCTGTCCATATTTCGAGTGAATCGGCATCGAGGGCAGCGGCGATGAGGGCAGCGGTATAATCGGAACCGCCACGTCCAAGATTGGTAATGACGCCACTTTCCTTGTCGCGTGATATGAAGCCGCCTGTGACCACATGGTTTTCAAGCGGCAGCCTGAAATTATCCTTTATCAACGAAGCCGTCAGTGAACGTTCGGCGATATTTCGGTCCATCCATCTTTCGGTCTTGATGAATTCGAGACTGTCGGCATGCCGGGCGCCGTCGATAATGGCGGCCACGATTACCGACGACATTCTTTCGCCGAAGCTCACGATTCTGTCGAGAGTACGTTGGGGAAGCTCGTTTATGAGCGATACGCCGAGGAAGAGGCCTCCCAGCTCGTCGAGCATGGGGTTAACAGTATCCTTGACTCTGCAACGGTCGCCCTCGGGCACCAGCTCGTCGATAATATCTATATGTCGCCGGCGTATCGCCATGAGTTCGGCGTCAAGGTCGGCGCATCCGCCGGCGGCATTCTTCGCCGTGGTTATGAGTTTGTCGGTAAGGCCGCCGAGAGCCGACACCACCACTATGGCCGGCTCCTGCAAACCTTCCACTATTGTCTTGACATTCCGAAGACTCGCCACGGTACCCACAGACGTGCCCCCGAACTTGAGGACTTTCATCCTTAGAAGAGTTTAATTGAAATATATCGTTTGGGGTTCTTCTTCACGTCGAGTATCAGGCTGTCGATGTCGGCCGATACACGGTTGAGCCGGTTATACAGCTCTGGATCGGTGGTCAGCAGCCCGAGAGTGGAGTTCTTGTCGTTAAGCTGACGAGAGAAAGCCGAGAGGTTATTTGTGATTTCATTCACATTTTCCATCGTCGAGCTGAGAGGTAGCTGCCGCAGGTTGTACGACAGAGCCTGGAGGTTACGGCTTACAGAGTCAAGACGCGTGGTGATATTGTTGGCGTTACCCATAAATCTGGGCACATCCCTATTGATGGTGGTCTGGAGGCCCTGAGTCACGCCATAGACATTGGTAGTGATACCATCGAGACGCTGAATGGCAGCCAGCAGATGCGGGTCGCCGGCCAGCGTGTTGAGATTATTGATCAGAGAGTCGACACGCGGCAGGATGGCTCCCACAGCAGGCATAATGTCCTCGGTCACGGCATCCATCATACCTTTTGACTCCTTGAGGGGTACCACATCGCCGGCAGGAATCATGCCGGGACCTTCGCCCAACTGCAGATTCACGTATGCGCCGCTCAAAAGTGTGGAGCCCATTTCAGCATACGACCCCTGAGGAAGCTTCAGCTTGTCGTTGACGGCAAGCAGCACCTTGATTTTACCCGGATGATCATAGTCGTAGCTTATTTCCCTGACCTGACCTACCTTGTAACCCTCGATGGTCACAGGCGACGATATCTCAAGCCCCGACACATTCTTGAACTCCACGTAATAGAAATTCGACGGGTTCAGAAGATTTATCCCCTTAAGGTAATCAATACCGAAAAAAAGTATCAAACCGGCAAGAATCACGCTTAAGCCGATCACAAACTCTTTCCTATGCTTCTTCATACTCATTTATTTTTGCCTGCCAGGGAAGTATGCTTTCTGGCGCCATTGGTTTTTACTGTAATTTTTGTTTTGCCGCCATTGTCGGTAGATACGGCGGTCTGACTGTTTCCTTTAACGATAATGCGGGTATTCCGGCTCTTATCCTTGTTTTTGTTGTTATCCTTCTGACTCTTGTTTTTGTCCTGTTTCTTATCCTGTTTTTTAGAAGGAGGGGTTGCGGAACGCGAAGCCGCTTTTTTATTTTTCCTGTTTTTGGAATAATTTTCCCTACCTTCGTCGGTGGAGGCGATTTCCACAGGTTTGTCGGCAGCAGGCTTTATGGTTCTGGCGAGATTGTCGTTTTCATTCTTGACGATAATTCTCTTGTCGTCGACAGTTCTGGCGTCGCTTACTGCCTTTGCGGAAGCGGAACGACGACGGCGGCTACCGGTCTGGCTCATACGGCGGTATTGCGAATAGCTCACTCCGTTGGACGACTGCGTCTCCTTATGTGATTTCTCTTCGCGAGGTGCCTTGTTGGTCGACGTCACGAGCACAGGCACATCCGAAGCCTGTTCCTGCCGTGCCTCTACAGGCTGGGCAGTTGCGCGAGTCTGCTGCGAGGAACCCTTGCTCTTTCGACGGACCTTTGACTGACGTGTCGGAGTGCCGATGATTGAAGCCTTGCGTGCTAAATCCTGTTTGCCGAAATCCTCTATGGCGTTGAAGAGAGCCTGAGCAAGTTTTTTCTGACCGTTCTCGCTTGTGAGATAACGGGCCGACTCGGGATTGCATATAAAATCGAGTTCCACGAGCACAGAGGGCATCGACGTGGACCACAACACCCAGAATCCGGCCTGTTTGACGCCACGATTATGACGTCCTGCTGTTCCCACCAGCTCCTGCTGTGCCGCCTTGGCAAAGCGGAGACTCTGGCCGAGACTCTTCTTTTGGCTCATCTCGAAAATGATATAGCTCTCGTCCTTGTTGGGGTCAAAGCCGGAATATTTCTGCTCGTAACCATCCTCAAGCTCAATGACGGCATTCTCCCTGCGGGCCACCTTGAGATTGCTGTCGTCCTTATGAAGGCCCAATACGTATACCGATGTACCCTTGGCGCTTTTCCTTGTAGGCACATCGCGGTCGAGTGAGTTGGTATGTATTGACACGAAGAGGTCGCCCTTGTTTCTGTTGGCGATGTTGGCCCGCTCCTGCAGTGATACAAAAGTATCGTCGTCGCGGGTCATCACCACGTTGGTATTCTTCATCTTCGACTCGAGCATTGCAGCCAGTTTGCGGGCCACGCCGAGATTGATATCCTTCTCCCTGGCACCGTTGTCGACGGCACCGGTGTCATGACCTCCATGGCCGGCGTCTATGATCACTGTAAACGAATCGTTCTGGTTGCGGGCTGCCTCCCCGGGCACTACTCCCCAGATACCGGCGACCCCCAGCGCCATTACCGTGAATATCTTATCGATAAATCTCATGTCAATCGAATTTTTTTCTTATGAACACGAAATCGCGTCCAAGGTATTTTTCACGCACCACAGGATTGTTGACCAGCTCCTCGCTCGTGCCCTGGAAGAGCACTTTACCCTCGAAAAGCATATAAGCCCTGTCGGTGATGCCGAGAATAGAGTCGGCCTTATGGTCGGTGATGAGCACCCCGATGTTCCTTTCCTTAAGGTGATAGACCACCGACTGAATGTCTTCCACGGCAATAGGATCAACGGCAGCGAAAGGCTCGTCGAGCATTATGAACTTCGGGTTGATGGCGAGACATCTGGCGATTTCGGTACGGCGACGCTCTCCGCCGGAGAGGTTGTTGCCCTTGTTGCGCCTTACCTTCTCGAGTTTGAACTCGCTGATAAGCTGTTCGAGTTTCTCGCGCTGGTATTCCTTGCTGGTGCCCGACATCTCGAGGATTGACCGTATGTTGTCTTCGACGGTAAGTGTACGGAAAACGGATGCCTCCTGCGGCAGATAACCAATTCCCATCTTGGCGCGTTTGTATACGGGTAGCGACGTTATGTCGTGGCCATCGAGGAACACCTTACCCTCGTTGGGGCTTATCAGCCCTACGGTCATGTAGAATGTGGTGGTCTTGCCGGCACCGTTGGGGCCGAGGAGACCCACAATCTCACCTTGGGTCAGCTCGATGCTCACATGATTGGCAACTGTGCGCTTGCCATATTTTTTCACAAGGTTGTCGGTACGCAACAGTCCCGGGAGGGGTGTCTCCACGTCGACATCGGTCAGAATCTCGGCGTCAGGCGTCGTCTCCACCTGCTCCTCATGCATGCATGCCTCCATCATATCGGGCAC
>CABUTY010000198.1 GCA_902494595.1 uncultured Porphyromonadaceae bacterium
CGTAGGTGATTCCGGCATTGAACTGGTCGGTGATTTCCGGTTCAAGATTCAGCGTGCCGTAATGGTCGAAATAGAGCTCGTTGAACGACGGCATACGGTATATGTTCTTGTAGTTTGCGCGGAAGAAAAGATTAGAGCTTTTTAATGGCTGCACAGATACTCCGATGGCCGGGGATAGGCGGCATCTTGTGGCCGAGGGGGAGCCGTCGCCGGGTACGTCGTCAAATATTGAAAGGAGCAGATTCCCCACTACTGTCACGCAATTCACGCTGTACTTAGCCGACAGACACTGCAGCAGCGAGTTACGGTGCGGATTGGGATACTTCTTCAGGTTGCTGTGGAGGTCGTTGAAGAAGTAGTCCAGGGCGTAAGAGGCGCTGAAACCATTTAAAGGAGTGCAGAGGAGGGTGGCTGTGGCATAGGCTTCCCGCTGGATGTATTTGTTGGTGATGAAACCATCGTGATATATGCCGTCAACATCGTGATAACGGGTCTTGCTCCAGTTGAATTTGGCAAACGAACTCAAGCTGAAGATAGATGAGAGCCGCGCCCGGTAATGGGCCTGACCGAACATATTCACCTCTTTGAGGGTCTGGTTGGAGTCGTCGTTGTAGAGTATAGCCGGGCCGGGGAGATGCTGGAAAGCGTCGTAATAATAAAACTTGGCGAGAAAACGTGAGCCGGGGCGAGGAACCCACTGGTAATTTAGTTCGCAATGCCCGGCGTCCATTTCCGAGTTTTTGCGTGTGGAATGCTCCATGGTATATCCGTTGCGTATCGTGTAGGGGTATCTGTTGTCGGCATGAGTGTAGTCGCCGTTGAACATCAGCGCCGATTTACGGCCCAACGGTGAGGAGAATCGTACCGACGGGCTTACATAACCGAAAGAACCGGTCTTGACAATAGCCGTAAGTTGCAAAGGTTTATCGGGAGCGAATTGCTGCCACGACGACAGATTTATAATGGAAGCTGAGGCAATGGAGCGAGCGGAGGTGAAAATGTCGTCGGCGGCTCCGATGGAGAGGGATAGGTTGTCGATATTCTCAGTGGAATATCGAGCAAGGTCAATCTGACCGTTCTGAACATCGGAGAGAGGTACTCCGTCGTAAGCGACACCGGTATGTTCCGAGCCGAGGCCGCGTACGGATACAGTCTTTAGTCCGCCTGCGCCACCGTAGTCCCTCAGAAGCACGCCCGGCATTCTGCGTATGGCGTCGGATATGCCCGTGATGCCGAGTCTGTCTATATCTTCCGTGGATATTTGGCGCGTCACGTTGGCGGCGCTAAGCTCCTTCTTTGTCTTTGACGTGGTGATGTCTATATTGTCGAGGGTGACAACGCTGTCGGTGACAGCCGCCATAGCCAGGCTCGAACAGAGAATGCCGGACGCCGCAGCTGTCAGCAGTCCGATCTTTGGGAAAATATGGGTGTAATTTTTCATCCTCGTGAAAAATCCGTGATATTCTTAAGGTCGGACTGTTACCGTAGCGGGACTGTTCGGGATTTCCACCCGGTTCATATCAAGAATATCCGATTGTTCTGATTGTTATTAAGTTGTTTAAACTAATGTTCCATAAGATTTTCCGGTGTCAGTCATCGTTGATTTCCTCCTGCAGCCGATATGAATTGCGGAGGAGTTTGATGAGCATGAACATCGCATGGTTTGTGGCGCTTTCAATCACCTGATTTCTGTTGCCTGAGAAATGTTTAAGTTCGGCCACAGTCTTGCCATTGTAAGTAGCGGCAATCCATACGGTACCCACAGGCTTGAACTTTGTACCGCCGTCGGGACCGGCGATTCCGGTAGTGGCCATAGAGCAGTTGGTGCGCATAAGCCGTGCCACGCCTTGCGCCATCTGTTCGGCAACGGGCTTGCTGACGGCCCCATACCGGCCAAGATCATCCCTCGATACCTTGAGCACATTGGCCTTGACCTCATTGCTGTAGCTTACCACACTACCCATAAAGAATGTCGACGAGCCGGGATTGCACGTTATTCTGTGCGCAATATTCCCTCCCGTGCAGCTCTCGGCACACGACACCGTAAGGTCGCGTTCCACCAGAAGCTCTCCCAGAACCTGCGATATGTCCTTATGGTCGGTGGTCACAAGATCCTCGTCGAAGAGATTTATAAGCTGTTGCTGGAACTTGTTCATCTTGAACCGCAGCAATTCCACGGCATGATGCGACCCGGTGAGCAATATCTTTGTGATAAGGTTGGCCGTCTTCGTCATCATTGTCACGAAGTCGGGAAGCTGCTTCCTGAAATGGCGTATGATGTCGGCAAGCTCATCGTCGGAATATCCGTAGATGGTTATCAGCCTTTCCTCCTTGTGGTCGGAAGGACTGACAGGAGCGTTGCCCGTGTGGTTTTCTGTATTTGCTTTGTTCTTCATCAAGGTATCTGATAAGTTATATTGTAACTCTGGCAAAAGGGGGAAGCTCGAGGCCCGAGTATTCGCCGTCAAGGAATTTGAAATAACCGGCGATAGCCACCATAGCGGCATTGTCGGTGGTGAATTTCCTTGGCGGTATCCAGGCCCTTACATTCATCCGTCGGCATAAATCTGCCACGGCATTCCTGACGCCCGAATTGGCGGATACACCTCCACCTATCGCCACATCCGTCACGCCTGTTTCCCGGATGGCCGGTTTAAGTTTGGCAAGAAGGATGTCGATAATCGTTTTCTGCAGCGACGCGCAGAGGTCGGCCATGTTATCCTTGACGAAATCCGGATATTTCAGGCAGTTGTCGCGCAGGGTATAGAGGAAAGAAGTCTTCAGGCCGCTGAAAGAATAGTCGAGCCCCGGTATCCTGGGTTTGGCGAATGAGAATCTGTCGGGGTCGCCCTGTGCGGCGAGTCTGTCGATGTGCGGACCTCCGGGATAGGGGAGACCAAGCACTTTGGCGCACTTGTCGAAAGCCTCGCCGGCCGCGTCGTCGATGGTCTGGCCCAGTATCTCCATGTCGGAAGGACTCTTCACCAGCACTATCTGTGAGTTGCCTCCCGAAATCAGCAGACACAGAAATGGGAATGAGGGCACTTCATCTTCGGGAGCCGTGCGTATGAAGTGCGACAGCACATGCCCGTGCAGATGGTTCACGTCAATCAGAGGAATATCGAGGCCTATAGCCATCCCTTTGGCGAAGGAAGTGCCTACATGCAGCGAGCCGAGAAGACCGGGTCCGCGGGTATAGGCTATGGCCGACAACTCTTTTTTGTCGACACCCGCCTGCCGCAACGCCTCCGATACCACCGGCACTATATTCTGCTGGTGCGCCCGCGACGCAAGCTCAGGTACAACACCCCCATAGCTCTCGTGAATGGCCTGGCTGGCAATGACATTGCTCATCAGCAGCCCGTCGCTGATCACTGCCGCCGATGTGTCGTCGCAGCTCGATTCTATTCCAAGTATGATATGCCTTTTCTCTGATGCCATACTGCAAAATTAATTAAAATCTTTTCTATATAAAAAGAAAATGAAAATTTATGACTAATTTTGCAGTATGGCTGCTCTCAGGAACGTCTACAAAGTGATACGCAGTGTGTTGTTTGCGGCAGTAATAACCGTAGCGTCACTTGTCGTATTGCTATATGTATCGGTGTCGTTGCCGGTGGTTCAGAACGGCATCCGAGCCAGGGCGGAAAAGGAGCTGACGGCCTTTTTCAAGGCTCCTGTGGAGATAGGCCGCGTGGAGATATGGCCCTTCAATGAAGTGCGGCTCAGCGATGTGACGTTCCGTGATTCGGAAGGGCGCCGGTGCATAACGGTCCAGCGCCTCGGCGCCGGCGTAGGTTTTTGGCGACTGGTGCTGCAGCAGAAGATAGAAATCACTTATGCCGAAATTATAGGGCTGCAGGCCGATGTGATGCAGAAATCAGAGAACTCCCCTCTCAACATACAGCATATCATCGACGCATTCAAACCAAAAAACAAGAACAAGCCCCCTGCCAGATTCGACCTGAAGCTGCACAACGTGGTAATCCGTAAGTCTGGAGTGTCGTTCAGCAGGTTATGGAAGCCTGTA
>CABUTY010000199.1 GCA_902494595.1 uncultured Porphyromonadaceae bacterium
TGATGCCGAGGGCGAGCATGTTGCGGCTCTTCATCATGGCCTTTGGGTCGGTACCGCTGTCGGCAAGCGCCGACTTGATGAGGGTGGTCATCGGCACCAGCATCACACGTGCCGGGTCGATGCCCAGCTCTGTGATGGGATTGTCGGTGGCATACTCTGCCTTGCGGAGGTTGGCGGCTGTGAACGAGTCGCCGTCGCATACGATGATGCCTCCCTTCTTCAGATAGCGGAGGTTGGTCTTGAGGGCCGCGGGGTTCATGGCCACCAGCACATCAGCTTCGTCGCCCGGCGTATATACGCCCCTGCCCACGCTAACCTGATATCCCGACACACCGCTCAACGAACCCTGGGGAGCGCGTATCTCCGCAGGATAGTCAGGGAACGTCGATATCTCGTTGCCCGTCTCTGCCGATATGTTTGAGAAGATATTACCGGCAAGCTGCATGCCGTCGCCGCTGTCGCCGGCAAACCGTATGACAACTTTCTCAAGAGTCTTCACACTCGTTTCCTGTAGCATACTTTTGTGTTTTTATGTATATTAGAACCGTCATGCCGGCCGGTAAGACAGGCATGACGAAAGGTTAATTTCCGATTATTTCACCATCACCTTGACAGCCTTGCGGAAGGTAGGCTTGGTGACGATATATACTCCTCTGCCGAGGTTTTCGCCATTCACTCTCCTGCCGTTGAGGTCGAAGATCACGGCCCCTTCGGGAGCTATGATATTGTTGCCCCAGACCTCCACCAGGCAGCTGTCGTCGGTGTCGGAGCCGTCGCCGATTTCCTTGATGCCGGAAGGTCTGGTCTTGAGGACGAGTTTCGCATTGTTGATTTGCCATGTGTCGGCACCCGCAACGCTCGACTTGTAAAGAAATCCCACGCGTATCTGTGAATTGGCTATGCTGGAGGCAGGTATCTCGATGTTTCCGGCATTGGTGAATGTCCATGTTTCAGCCTGTGGCCATGAGGGAATTTCGCAGGTACTGATGTATCCGTCGGAACCTGCGTTCACATCCATGTTGAGCACCACCACTTTGCACAGGTCGCGCAACGTTTTCTGGAATTTGGCAGCATGGTCGAAGGTAAAGGTGGCCTTCTCCACATTCTCCATACTGATTACCGGGCTCCAGGCTATTGCCTCCGCAACATACGGAGTGTTATCCTTATAAGCGCTTCCGGACAGGTAATAAGTCTTGTCGTTATGGCTCTTCCACTGCCATACATAGCTTATAGCGGAAGGAAGAGCGACGTTTTCAAACTCCCAGCCGTCGTCGATGGAGGGACTCGTGGAACTGAGCCATGTGTAAACCTTCTCGTTTTCAGGATTCTGGGGGTCTTCGGGGATATCGGGAGCCCCTTCTACCTTGTAAGGCACGGTGTTCTTGCTGCCCCATATATGGTCGGCGAGGTCGGGAAGGTCGATGAAGGGGTTGCGGTTGTTCTGCTCTTTGTATACGCCGTCGTTGCGGTCGCGTTCCTTCTGGCTCACGGCGTCGGAAGCCGACCAGCGCAACACCAGGTCGCGTGCCCAGGGCTTGAACATCAATGGATCCGATGTGTCGTACATCCAGGTGAAGCGGGTGCCCCATGCCATATCGCGGTAGGCCGTGAACATGTACATGAACACGCGGGCGAAGTCGCCTTTGTATTCATCGGCAGGCTCGTAGACATGGCCCGAGCCG
Organism: uncultured Porphyromonadaceae bacterium; assembly: GCA_902494595.1. Taxonomy (GTDB): domain Bacteria; phylum Bacteroidota; class Bacteroidia; order Bacteroidales; family Muribaculaceae; genus Lepagella. Next base: position 1,683 of record CABUTY010000199.1, read on the forward strand.
CCGCCTTGACCCGATACCGGCGTCCCGACAAACGTCACGCCATTCTCCCACGTGATATTCGACACTTCTCCCAGAGGGTAATTGGACTTGCGGTTGTTGGCTGTGGCATCCGAAGGATTGAGGTGCACGATATCCTTGTAAGCGTCGTTGTGTACACCTTCCCACCAGGAGTTGGCCACCGAGTGCTCTATATTGAGACCGCCATGGCCGCTGCTCACCTTCACCAGGTTGTTGGAATACATATCCCACCAGTATTCGGTGCCGTTGACGGTCTTGACATCGGTGGATTTGAAAGCTCTCCATGTGGCGTCGCCATAAGAGATTACCTTGTGTCCTTTGGCAAGATTCTTTATGGCGGTAATGAGTTCGGCCCCGCACTTCCCGTTAAACGAGTTGTAATACCCCTTGGGATATGACGCCAGAGCGTCATATCCTCCAGTTATGGCGACTGCTCCGAGCAATGAGGAAAGCGCCGCATTGCGAATTGTTCTTGTTGTTTGTCTCATAATCGAATTCACACCGACGCTCGGTCGGTGAGTGAGTAGTTCTGTCGTATTATCACATTTTAAGGCCGTATACACGGGGTGCATCCCCCAAAATGGTATACAAATCCTTGTGTCCGGCAAAGTTAATAATTATTTTGATATGTTGGCAATTAAAACACACATAAAATAAAAATATCCTCGGCGACAGGGATTATCCTCCACCGTGAGTCTGACACGCCAATCCTAAAACAGTCCTTCCCGCGGGACGGCACCCCGGAACCAAGCGTTTCCGGGTGCCATTACCCGCGGGAAGGGATAGACGGATTATCAGAGGGTCAGATGTTTCTGATAATTCCGCTGAATAAGATCACACCGGTACTCTTTTCCCTGAGAAGGAATATGAACGGCCGGTCATGCACAAAATATTGCGGCGGCAATGCCGTGAGTCCACCAATCTGTGTTACCGCCGATGCTTCCGTACCGTTTTCGTCAACCTTGACATATGCTTTCTGTACGACCTTGTTGAACATAGGCAGCTATGACATCCTCAGGATTCAGACCCTCTGCAGGCAGACATATTGTCATATATCGCATTGGCCATTGATGATGAGCCAACAGATTCTAAGATTTATTGCACGATGGGCTTCAGCACAAAATTCACTTCTGATTTATAGTGCACAAGATGATTCTTATTTTTCTCACCATAAGGTTGCATAATATAGACAGTGTCCGGCCGCAATGCAGCCCCGTCAGGAGGAATGCAGATTAACTCACACCTCACACTGTCGATTCTGTCAACCAGATGCTCAGATACGCTATGGCTGACCTGAATCTGATATGGCGATGACGGGATAGTAAAAATAGAATCTGAGCCCCATCTCAATACACGAGAATCTGGCTCGGAATAACCTTTTACCAAAATCTCTGCATTGTTGACCGGGACACCATTGGCTGAGGTTATTGTTCCGGTGAATTCACGATAGACCTCCACATAATAGTCTCCATCTAATTCATCACACGAACTTAGCATACCGCATACGAGGCACGCCAAGATTATACTTAAGTGGCTGATTTTATTCATGTCGCGTTATTTAGTTTGGTGATATATCCCCGCAGAAATGTATGTCGCTTGCAATTTCATACGCATTCCAGAAATAGTCCCAGTCTTCTTTGAATTTTTTGGACTGTCTGAACCCTGTGCCATATTTGAAGTACCCGTTTTCATAGCCTCCCCAGCCCCATATCATATGAGAGGCCAGTTGAATGAATATCCATTGTACTGCGAAGGATATTCGTAATATGACATAATCATTGCGCAAGCCGTGGCTACGCACCCAGTCTTGCATTTCTTCATAATGCCATCAGAGTTTTTCTTCTCAGGACAATAATAATTGAAAGGTTCATCCTGGCCCCAGAACGACACATTCCGATTTATGTAAGGCCCCCTCTTATAAGAATGGTTAACGGGGTCCTGATAAATATCCATATCGACAGCAGGAAGAGAGTCATAATCAATTGAAGGTCTTGAGATAGCGAAATCTGCTAAGCAGTCGAGATAACGAAAATAGAGATTGAGTCCGATGTTCGTTGTTGTGTCTTCGAGTTTGAGTTCGTCTTCGCCGGCAATGGCATATACTCCGTCAAGACGTTTGTCGGCACCTAGCACTGCAAATCCATTGCCGTTTGCGTAATTCACAACGTAGAAGGCTGTGTCGGCATCGTCACTTCTGGTGTTCTTTGCCCCGATTACAGACACGCTTTTGACCAATCGGGCTGAACCGGCGCGGGTTTTGCCTTCCATATGCGCCAAGAGTTTTCCGGCTTTATTGAGTGCATCGGGTAGTGTTACCCTCATAGCA
>CABUTY010000200.1 GCA_902494595.1 uncultured Porphyromonadaceae bacterium
AGGGAATGTGTGCTCATCAGTTGCGCTGGACAATAAACAAGAAATAATACGAAAGGAGGAGAGTGGTGAGGGGGAGAGCGAGAATCAGACCTATGAAACCGAGGAGAGCTCCCCATATCGATAGGGAAAGGAGGATGATTGCGGGATTGAGACCCATGGCCTTCCCCATGATTTTGGGCGTGAGGAAGAGATCCTGGATACATTGCACCACCACGTATACGGCCATGGCTTCCCAGAAGATGAGCCAGAAGCTGCCTCCGGTGTTGATGGACCATATCATGCAAAGTACGGCAGTGAGAGGAAGAGATACGAGCTGCAGATAAGGCACCAGATTGAGCACGCCGATGAAAAGGCCGAGCACCACGCCCATAGGCAGCCCTATGAGGAGGAAACCTGCGGAGAAAAGGAGACCCACCAGGCCGGCTATGAGGAACTGGCCACGGAAATAACGGCTCATGGTGTCGCGGATGTCGGTGGATATGCGGTGCACGCGGCCGCGCTGATGGAAGGGAACCAGCTGCCGGAAGCTCAGCATCAGCCTCTCATAGTCGAGCATGATGAATATCACGTAGAGAATCACAATGAGCCATGAGGCCACGCCCACCACAAAGGCAAGGCTCGAGGTGAGGAACGACCACGAAGAGGTTATGGCCGTCTTGATCATGGAGTGCCATTCATCTTTGCTGAGAAGCCGGCTGATGGCTTCGAAATCCACATTTTCGCGGATGAACCGGTGCAGCGACTCCGACAGGTAGGGGAGCTTTATCTGCGCGGCGGCGAAGTTCCTGATAGTGGCGGCCATCTCCGTGCATTCCGACACGAGGTAGGGGAAGAGCACCATGCATATGCCACCGCCGACGATGCAGGCCTCCAGCAGCGTGAGTATCACCGGGAAGAAGCGTCGCCTCAGGTGCAGCACACGCATGTTCCATTTCACCACCGGCTCCAGAATATAGCTTATCAGACATGCCACCACAAAGGGAAGGAGAACACCTTTGAGATAGTCGATGAGAAACAGGGCCGCAACCGTGACGCATATCGTGAAAAAAATCCTCACGGTGCGGTCGAACGTGAATGGACGGCGTTGATAAGTCTGTTCGGAAGGTGTCGGGGCGTCAGGCTCTACGTCGACGCCTGTTTTGGGTATATCCTCTTTCATTCCTCAAAATTATAAAAAAAATTGCAGAAAACGGCTATTGTCACTAATTTTGTGGTGTGATAAAGAATAGAAAAGGCATAATGGCGGTGCTGCTGCTTCTGCTGGCAGAGAGCATCGCGCTGGCATATCCTGCGGAGCGTAACGGTTTTGCGGAAGCGAGAGGCTCCGGCGCCGTGGAGGCGTTTGCGCGCGGGGGAAGTGTCGACAGCAACAGTGTTGCCGTGCTTGTTGCCGACCTTCGCAGCGGAGAAGTGCTTGGGGAATGGAACGCTTCCAAGGCCATGACACCGGCGTCGGTGATGAAGGCAGTCACCACGGCGACGCTCCTCGAGGAGGTAGGCCGCGACTGGAGGTATGAGACAAAAGTATGGTACACGGGCCGCAAAAACGGGCGTGTTCTCGACGGCAATATAGAAGTGGAGGCGAGCGGCGACCCGTCGGTCAACAGCGGCAGCCTTGCCGACAATCCCGACATACTTTCTGAAATAGGGGAGGCATTGCGCAAGGCAGGTATCGATACCGTTCGCGGCCGAATCATCATCGACGAAAGTCGATTTGCGGGGCCGGCCATAAACCCGGGGTGGAGCTCCGGCGACCTGCCTCATGCATACGGCACCGGTACGCATGGCTTCAATTTCGAGGGGAATGCCTCGGGTGGCAAGTCGGTAAGAGAGCCGTCGCAGACATTCCGCAGCAAACTGACGTCACGGCTGAGGGGCTCGGGCATAATGGTGCAGGGCCGCAATGTGGAGGCCGCGGGAAGAAGGCTGCTCGTCAATCACCGCTCGCTGCCCGTGGAAGAGATAATGCGCAGCTGCATGATGCGCAGCGACAACCAGTTTGCCGAAGGGATGATGCGCACGGTGTCGGAGCGCACAGGACATGACGGCTCCATCGCCGAGGGAACGGCACATACGCTTGAGTATTGGCGCAAGAACGGGGCGCCCGTGAAGAATGTGGTCATCAAGGATGGGTCGGGACTCAGCCGCAGCAACAGGCTTACGGCACGTTTCCTCGGAAGTGTGCTCGTCTCCATGTCGGACGACCCCTATTATGCCAGTTTCTTCCCGTTAGCCGGCGAGGAAGGCACATTGCGTAAATTCATGCATGGTGCCCCGTTGCAAGGGAAAGTGGCCATGAAGACCGGCTCCATGAACGGCATACAGTCGTATGCCGGTTATAAGCTTGATGACAATTATGTCCCTACGCATGTTATAGTAGTGATGATCAACAATATGGCCAACCGTGCCGCGGCACGCGCCGGCGTGCAGAAAATGCTCGAGGAGCTGTTTCTGTGATGCGATGTTGGTAATGTATAGACCCGGATTATGAAAGAACTTAAGAATAAGGTATATGAGCTTGAGGGGCTGCTGGAGCTTTGCGACAGCCGTCCTGACAAATTTTCGGAACTTGCGCCGTTGGTGGAGGGGCGTCTCGCCGCTGTCAACGCCGCATGGCGTACTGTCAGAGAGCATAATACGGTCGTGACACCGGCGAAAGAAGATACCGAGATCAGCGTGGCGGAAATCATTGACAATCCTGATATTTCTGTAACTGGTGTCCAGCCAGCGGAAGCTCCTGTGCAAAGGGAACCGGAATCAAGGCGGATAGCGTTGTGTCTCAACGACAGGTTCCGTTTCACCAAGATTCTGGGACATGGCGACAAAAAGGAGTTCGAGCGTCGGCTCGGCGAGTTGTCGGATGCCGGCGACTATGAGCGGGCACGCGACATCATCACCGACAGCTATGCCCTTGATCCCGACGACCCGGATGTGGCCGACCTGATTGAAATCGTCAAGACGTATTACGAATGAGCCGGCTCTACATTGTGCCTACCCCGGTGGGGAATCTTGAGGACATGACCCTCAGAGGATTGCGTATTCTCCGGGAGGCTGACCTCATTCTTGCCGAGGATACGCGCACTACCTCTGTACTTTTGCGTCATTACGACATCCATACTCCGTTGCGGGCCCACCACCGCAATAACGAGCACAAGGCGGTATCCGGACTTGTGGAGGAGATAAGCGGCGGCAAGGAGGTAGCTCTTGTGTCGGACGCCGGCACGCCGGGAATCTCCGACCCCGGGTTCATGCTCGTACGCGCTTGCCGACAGGCCGGCATAGAAGTGGAATGTCTCCCCGGCGCCACGGCCTTCGTGCCGGCGCTGGTGGCCAGCGGATTGCCCTGCGACAGATTTGTGTTCGAGGGGTTCCTCCCCTTGAAGAAAGGAAGAGCCACTCGACTTAAGGAGCTGGGCGCCGACCCCCGGACGGTGATAATCTACGAGTCACCATTGCGGTTGCCGAGGACACTGCGCCAGCTTGCCGAAGTTTTCGGCCCCGACCGCCCCGCCGCAGTGGCAAGAGAAATTTCCAAAATCCACGAAGAAAACAGACAGGATACTCTGGGAAAACTCGCCGAACATTACGAAGCGAACAATCCCAAAGGAGAGATTGTTGTGATAATTAGCGGAGACGATGGGAAGAAAAAGCCCGCTGAAGATTCCGAAAACAGCGGAATATCAGAGATATAAGCCCTCCTGTTTACCATTAAACTGACTAAACTCAAAAGCTATAAACTATGAAGAAACTGATTTTAATCGCAGGCATAGGCGCATCGCTACTGATGGCCTCCTGCTCGGGAAACCAGAAAAAAGTGGATGAAGACTCGGCACGAATCGCCGACCTTACGGCTGAATACCAGCAGGCCACGAATTTCAACGACTCCCTGATGCTGCTGATGGGCGACATCTACACCGGACTCGACTCCATCAACACCCAGGAAGGTCTTCTTTATAACATGACCACAGGCGAAGGCGGCGACCGCCGTGCAGAGATACGCAACAACCTG
>CABUTY010000201.1 GCA_902494595.1 uncultured Porphyromonadaceae bacterium
AACCAGGGAATGATCCAGGGCCGCAGCAGCTTCGTTTACCGCGTGAAGGGACAGAACCTCTTCGTGAGCCGCAATCTACGGAAGGATTACGACACCGCCCCCATCCGCGTGGACATATCCTTAGTGGACAATGACGTGCTCGACCTCGAGGGCTTCCGCAACTGGCGCCCCGACTTCCGCGACGCCGAGTTCGTGCTCGAAGATGGCAAATACCTGTGCGGCTCTGCTGTGGAGAAGATGTCGAAGTCGATGTTCAACGTGGTGAACCCCAACGACATCGTGGAGCGGTACGGCGCCGACACCCTCCGTCTATACGAGATGTTCCTCGGCCCAGTGGAGCAGTCGAAACCCTGGGATACCAACGGTATCGACGGTGTGAACCGTTTCCTCCGCAAACTGTGGAACCTCTTCGACAACACCTCGCTCGACAACATGGCTCCCATGGACCCGGAGACATCGAAAACCGTCAACAAGCTGGTCAAGAAGGTGACCCAGGATATAGAGAATTTCTCGTTCAATACGTCGGTGGCCGCCTTCATGATAGCTGTCAACGAGCTTACGCAGCGGAAGGCCGACTCTCGCGAGGCCATGGACATAATCACGCGTCTGATATCTCCGTTCGCTCCTCACATAGCAGAGGAGTTCTGGCACCGTCTGGGCAACGAGGGGAGTGTCACCGACGCCCAATGGCCCGAGGTGGATGAGTCGGCTCTCGTGGAGAATACGGTGAAATACCCTGTAAGCTTCAACGGCAAGACCCGCTTCTCAATAGAAGTGGCAGCCGACGCCTCCAGAGAGGATGTCCAGGCTGCCGCCCTCGCCCATGAGAATGCCGCCAAATGGCTCGACGGCAAACAACCAAAAAAGGTGATTGTCGTGCCCGGCAGAATCGTCAATATCGTAATCTGATTTATCTTAGAGTGTGTTTACTTTTAACATTGGGTTCCATAAAGAGAGATTTTTGAGGGAATTTCTCAGGTTGCAGAAGGAGCATAGCGGGCTATGCGACTGACGATACCTGGAGAAATTCACCAAAAATATCCTTTAGGGAAGCCAATAGAATTAAGCAAATACACTCAATATTAAATTCGTGTTAAAAGTAAACACACTCTTACTATGACATTATATCCCGCACTCATTCTCGACGCTCTGAAGAGCGTGCGCTATCCCGGCAACGGCAAACCGGTGACCGAGCTGGGAATGGTGGCCGACAATATACGCATCGACGGCATGAAGGTGAGCTTCAGCCTGGTGTTCGACAAGCCTTCCGACCCGTTTATACGCAGTCTGGTGCGCACCGCCGAGGCGGCCATACACTCTGCCATAAGCCCTGATGTGGAGGTGTCGATAGCCACGGAGTTCAAGGCTGCCCCCGCACCCAAGGTCAATCCCCTCCCCGGCGTCAGGAACATCATAGGCATAAGCAGCGGCAAGGGAGGCGTGGGCAAGAGCACCGTAGCCGCCAACCTCGCCGTGGCCCTCGCCGCCAAAGGCTTCAGCGTGGGACTCCTCGACGCAGATATCTTCGGCCCATCGGTGCCAAAGATGTTCGGCGTGGAGGATGAACCGATATATATGGTCAACAAGGAGGGCCGCGACTGGATAGAGCCTCTCGAACGCTACGGCGTGAAGGTGCTCAGCATAGGTTTCCTCGTCGACAAGGCCAAGCCGGTGCTCTGGCGCGGCGGCATGGCATCCAACGCGCTCAAACAGCTCATCACCGACGCTTGGTGGGGCGATCTCGACTATTTCCTTATCGACATGCCTCCCGGCACCAGCGACATTCATCTCACCCTGGTGCAGACGCTCCCCATGACGGGCGTGGTGGTGGTCACCACTCCCCAGGAGGTGGCCATGGCCGATGCCCGCAAGGGTATAGCCATGTTCCGCCAGGAGCAGGTGAACGTTCCCGTGCTCGGCCTTGTAGAGAATATGGCATGGTTCACGCCCGCGCCGCATCCCGAGGAGAAATATTTCATCTTCGGCAAGGATGGCGGCCTGCGTCTTGCCGAGGAGACAGGTGTGCCGCTGCTGGGCAGAATCCCGCTGGTGACCGATATCATGACCCATGCCGATGAGGGGACACCGATAGCAGCCGCAGGCGACGGCGTGGAGGCCCGCGCTTTCGCCGAACTCGCCGACAGCGTCACGGCCGCCACCGAACGTCGCAACGACCTCCTGCCTCCCTCAAAACCTGTGGAGGTGAAGAAAGGCTGATTTGCTCGTTTGCAAAAAAAGCACTACCTTTGCAACCGCAAAGCCCTGATGGCGGAATCGGTAGACGCGCTGGTCTCAAACACCAGTGGAGCAATCCGTGCCGGTTCGACCCCGGCTCAGGGTACCGAAGAGGATTCTCATAGCGGGAATCCTCTTCTTAATTTTTATTGTTGAATGTTGAATGAATAAGTAGTTGCTGAAAATTAATCGACATATGCTTATGAAAGTAGTTGGATGTCTTGAACTATAAAACTTGGTCTTTTTGGCCATTCCAGCATTGTCAGTCAGTCGCATATGCCTATATGCTCCTTCCTTCCGCAGCCGGACTGTCTCAAAAATCCCTGCGTTTTATATGTTCATTAATTTTCAGCAACTACTTATCAGCTGTATATGTGTGAACTGCCTCGAAGAGGCGACACATGGTTAATCCCACCTTTACGAGCTGCGGCGACGGCCCCGGCCGTCGTCACATCGGTGCAGTTCCGATTCAACTCCTTGATTCAATATTTTATTCTTAATATTTGTTAATATTTATATACTTACCGATTTTTCTGTTAATTAATTATAAATAGAGTAGGATTTTATATGTTATATAACATTGTTTTAAAATTATTTTGTAATTTTGCATCGAGTTTTTCATGGTATTAGATTTTTAAGGTTAACGCAAGATTGGTTGTCGAGAGGACAGTCAATCTTTTTTTGCGTCCTCACCCCTCCCCTCCGGTCTTTTGGCTTATGTCTTCTGACCTCTGACTTCTGACCTATAAATTATTTGCGGGGTCACGGGAAATTAGTTAACTTTGCACATTGAAGCCGACCATCAACCGCTTCACACCTTTTGATCATGGACAAACTTTTAACCGTCGACGGGTTGACATTCCAACCCTTTATTACAAACGAAGAGATCCAGAAACAAGTAAAGCGTGTTGCCGAAGAGATTCGCGAAGACCTTAAAGGGCGCGTGCCTCTGTTTGTGTGCGTCCTCAACGGCGCATTCATGTTCGCCGCCGACCTTATCCGCGAAGCCGCCATCAACGACGCACACATCAATTTCGTCAGATACTCCAGCTACGAAGGAACCGCTTCCACAGGTAAGGTCAAGGAACTTATGGGCCTTAACGAAGACATCGAAGGTAAGGATGTGGTAATTATCGAAGATATTGTGGACACAGGTCTCACCGCTTCAATGATGGTGGCCGACCTCCGCAAGAGGAACCCACGTTCCATTCGTTTCGCCACTCTACTCCACAAGCCCGCAAGCTCCAAGACAGGTTTCAAACCCGACTACGTGGCTTTCGAGATTGAACCAAAGTTCATAATCGGTTACGGCCTCGACCTCGACGGCAAAGTAAGAAATCTCAAGGACATTTACGTTATAAAAGAAGATTAATCTCCTTTTATAAACCCGGCGATGGGCCTTACCCCGGGTCCATATGCCTTATCATGAACATTGCCATGGACATGAATCAGAAAGACAATAAACTGAATATAGTGCTGTTCGGGGCTCCGGGCAGCGGCAAAGGCACTCAGTCGGCCCATCTGATTGACAAATACGGCCTTTACCATATAAGCACCGGCGAGCTGCTCCGCGACCATATTAAGCGCGGCACCGAGCTGGGCAAAACCGCCGACAAATACATCAGCAACGGACAGCTGATTCCCGACGAACTCATGATCGACATCCTCGACCATACCCTCGACAATGCCGCCAAGGACAAGGCCGGCGTGGTGTTCGACGGTTTCCCCCGCACCATACCCCAGGCCGACGCCCTCAAGAAACTTCTTCAGAAA
>CABUTY010000202.1 GCA_902494595.1 uncultured Porphyromonadaceae bacterium
AACTATTAAGTATCAGAGCGCGCCACTGACCACTGGCTCGCTTTAATCCACAATCCAGTCTTCGATGGTGCGTGTTTTGGTGGAGAAGTTTACGCCAATCTTGATTATCTTTCGGCCCGAGACGGCGAAGGGGAGGGCATAGCCCTTGCTCTCTATCTGGTCGAGGGCATGGCGGGCGGTCCCGTCGAGCTTGAGTTCTATGATGTAGTAGAAGCGTTCGGTAGCCACGAAAAGGTCGATGCGGCCGGCCGACGTGCAGAATTCCGTCTGCACTCTCAGTCCTAAGAGCAGCATGAGCATCAACAGCCCATTGTGCACATTGATTTCCTGATCCATCCGCATACGGTAGCTGATGGATGAGAAAAGACTCTGCAGCCGACACATGAAGCCCTCGACATCGCCTTCGCGGAACTCCCGGACGAATTCGCTGACCAGAAAGGGAGTGTCCTCCCCGTTTGTGTTCAAGTAGTAAGGCAGTAAATATCCGAGGAATCCTGACTTGACCTCTTCATTGGGGAGCCCGAGTGTGTAGAGATTCTCTTCGAAGTCATAATCTTTTATGGTGAGGTATCCTGTCTGGAAGAATAGAGCCAAAGGTTTGGGATTGTCGAGGTCGAGCCCCGAGAGACTCTCGCGGCTGCATTTTGCGCCGAGTAGCGAATCGAGATTCACGTTGAAACGCTTCATCTCCTCCATTAATAGAGTGGGGGTGCCCGACGCTATCCAGTATTTCTCGAATTTCCTGTTTTCCATTGCATTCAGCAGGGAGAAAGGATTGTAGAGATAAACCTCCTCATCGGTGAAACGGTAGCCGTCATAGAATGTCCTTAGCCGGTCAATTATCTCATCTTCATTTTTCTTATACCTTGTGGCAAGATTGCGGATACCCTCACTGAAATTTTTCTTCAGTTCATCTTCTGTTATGCCACAGATGTCGGCATATTGGTCATCGAATGAAATATCCTGAATGTTGTTGAGACCGGAGAATACGGAAAGATGGGCGAATCGGCTCACGCCGGTGAGGAACACGAGGCGTATATACTCAGCCGAGCTCTTGAAATTAGAGTATAGGGCGGCCAGCTGGTCGCGGCAATATTCGAAATTCTCGCGGTCGTGGAGGTTGTTGACCAGAGGCTTGTCATATTCATCGACGAGAATCACTACTCCTTTGCCCGTCTTTTCATATATGGAGCGGATGATGTTGCGGAAACGAATGGTTAGGTTATCATAATCTCCGGCCACTCCATAAGTCTTTTCCCACATATCCAGATGATAGGAGATCGCTTGGTCGAGAGCTTCCGGCGTCTTGTATTTCTCGGTGTTGAGGTCGAGCTTAAGCACAGGGTGCGGTTCCCAGTTCCAGTCAATGGAGTCGGCGTAAAGACCCTTGAAGAGATGGCGTTTCCCTTCGAAGAAGCATTTGAGAGTGTCGAGAAACAGGCTCTTGCCGAAACGCCGAGGACGGCCTAAAAAGTAATCTTTTCCGCCGCTCTCAATTATTTTTTCGATAAAATGAGTCTTGTCCACATAAAGAGAATCTCTTTCTCTGAGCTTTGCAAACGATTGCTCGCCGATTGGATATCTTACTGTCTGCGCCATAGAGGTAAGGAACTGTTCAAAAATATTTTTTAATTCAAATTATTCCACAAAGATAAAACAACCGAACCACAAATGCAAAAAAGCTTCCCGACACTCGGGAAGCTTTTTAAAGTTATAGCAAGCTGATGTTGGTTGTCAGCTTTTGCATTTTGCGGCGATGAACTCGCGGTTCATGCGTGCGATATTGGCGATCTTTATGTTCTTGGGGCATTCAGCCTCGCAGGCACCGGTGTTGGTGCAGTTACCGAAGCCGAGTTCGTCCATTTTGGAGACCATGGCGATAGCGCGGCGGTCTCTTTCCACGGCACCCTGGGGGAGACGTGAAAGCTGGGCGATTTTTGCGGAGACGAAGAGCATTGCGGAGCCGTTTTTGCAGGCGGCCACGCAGGCGCCGCAGCCTATGCAGCTGGCGGAGTCCATGGCCTCGTCGGCCTGTACCTTAGAGATGGGGAGCGCGTTGGCATCCTGGGCGCCGCCGCAGTTGAACGACACATAGCCGCCGGCCTGCTGAATCTTGTCGTAGGCGTTGCGGTCAACGATGAGGTCCTTGATTACGGGGAAAGCTGCGGAACGCCAGGGCTCTACAGTGATGGTGGAGCCGTTGGCGAAACGGCGCATGTAGAGCTGGCAGGTGGTGGCACCCGTGGCCGGTCCGTGGGGATGTCCGTTGATGTAGAGCGAGCACATGCCGCAGATACCCTCGCGGCAGTCGTGGTCGAACGCTATCGGCTCCTCGTGGTTCTCCACAAGGCGCTCGTTGAGTATGTCGAGAGTCTCCAGAAACGAAGTGTCGGGAGTGGTCTCCACGTTAGCGTAGGTCACGAACTTGCCCTGCGCCTTGGGGCCTTGCTGACGCCAGACCCTCAGATTAACTTTCATTATTTTGTCTTCCATCTTCCTTTTATGACTTATAGTTACGGGTCTGAACTTTTATAGCCTCATATTCGAGGGGTTCCTTGATGAGCTCGGGAGCCTTCATGTCGGCGCCCTGGTAAGCCCAGCAAGCCACATAGAAGTAGTTTTTGTCGTCGCGTTTGGCCTCGCCTTCCTCAGTCTGGTATTCCACGCGGAAGTGGCCGCCGCACGACTCGTTGCGGTTGAGGGCGTCGTAAGCCACGAGCAGACCCATGGTGATGAAGTCCTGGAGACGGAAAGCCTTGTCGAGCTCCACGTTCATGCCGTCGCCGGCCTGTCCGGGAACATAGAGGTCGGTCTCGAAGGTCTTGCGAAGATCCTGAAGCTTCTGGATGGCCAGCTGCAGTCCCTCCTTGTCGCGGGCCATGCCTACGTATTCCCACATGATGTGGCCAAGCTCCTTATGAATGGAGTCGACGGAACGTGTACCCTGGATGGCGAGAAGACGAGCCTCCTCGTCGACACACTTCTTCTCGGCGGCGGCAAACTCGGGAGTGTCCGTGCGGAAGTGGGGCACCGTGATCTGGTCGCTGAGATAGTTCTGGATGGTGTAGGGGAGCACGAAATAACCGTCGGCGAGACCCTGCATGAGGGCCGAGGCACCCAGACGGTTGGCGCCATGGTCGGAGAAGTTGCACTCGCCGATGGCGAAGAGTCCCTTCACGGAGGTCTGGAGCTCATAGTCTACCCAGATGCCGCCCATGGTGTAGTGGATGGCCGGGAAAATCATCATCGGGTTATAGTACTTCACGCCGTTGATTTCCTTGGCGAGCTGACCCGGGTTTACATCGGTGATTTCCTCATACATGTCGAAGAGGTTGCCGTAACGCTGGCGCACCACGTCGATGCCGAGGCGGTTGATGGCTTCGGAGAAGTCGAGGAACACGGCGAGGCCAGTGTTGTTGACGCCGAAACCGGCGTCGCAGCGCTCCTTGGCGGCGCGGGAAGCCACGTCGCGGGGCACAAGGTTACCGAAAGCCGGATAGCGGCGCTCCAGATAGTAGTCGCGGTTCTCCTCGGGGATGTCGCTGCCCTTGATTTCGCCCGACTGCAGTTTCTTGGCATCCTCAATGTTCTTGGGCACCCAGATGCGGCCGTCGTTACGCAGCGACTCCGACATGAGGGTAAGCTTCGACTGCTTGTCGCCATGTACGGGGATACATGTGGGGTGGATCTGCACGAAGGCGGGGTTGGCGAAGTAGGCACCCTTGCGGTAGCAGGCCATTGCTGCGGAGCAGTTGCAGGCCATGGCGTTGGTAGAGAGGAAGTATGCGTTGCCGTAGCCGCCGGTGGCTATCACCACGGCATGTGCGGCGAAACGCTCGAACTTGCCGGTCACGAGGTTCTTGGCGATGATACCGCGTGCGCGCTCCACGCCATCCTTGTCTTTGATGAGCACCAGCTCGTGCATCTCATAGCGGTTGTAGCTCTTCACCTTGCCGGCATGAATCCGACGGTTG
>CABUTY010000203.1 GCA_902494595.1 uncultured Porphyromonadaceae bacterium
CTCCGCCTTGGCGGCATCATCGGGAAAGCCGTCGCTGTGCGCCGCTCCTATGTTGGTGACAATCACCGTGTCGGGCTTTATCACCCTGCGCAGACGCTCCATCTCCCCGGGATGGGATATGCCCGCCTCCACAATGGCAAGAGGAGCATCCGGATCAAGTCCCCACATCGAGAGTGGGACACCGGTCTGGGAATTATAGCTGCGCGGCGAACGAGTCACGTCGCCCAGCGGTTCCATGAGCTGGAATATCCATTCCTTGAGGGTGGTCTTCCCGCGCGAACCTGTAACGGCCACAATCTCGCCGTCGTAGCCGTCGCGGGCACTTATGCGCTGGAGAGCGTCAACCACATCGTCAACCACCAGGAAATTGGTATCTTCGAGATGTTCCATACCTTCCGGTATGTGCGTCACCACAAAATTTCTCACACCCCGGCGCCACAGGTCGCGTATATACCTGTGTCCGTCGTTGCCACGCGTGGCTATGGCGAAAAAGAGGGTGCCACGCGGCTCTTCAAGCTCCCGGGAGTCGGTCAGCAACGTCACTATCTCTTCGTCGACAGCCGGCTCCGGCAATCCCAACATCCGGGTTATTACCCTGACTCTCTTCCGCATCTATTCCCCCTCCATAGTATCTTTCAGAGCCTCAAGGCATTTCTCAACCTCCTTGTCGACCTTGAAAAGACGCTCCTTGCAGAATTTCAGTAGCTCCAGAGCTCGTGTGGCATAAGCCGACAGGCTGTCTATGTCGCACTGGTTTGACTCCATTTTCGACACAATGCCTTCAAGCTCGGCAACCGCCTTGCTGTAACTCAATTCCTTATCTTTATCTTCCATAATGATATCGAAGTCGTTTATTAACAATAACTGTCAGCCCTGCTCTTTGCCATCGACCACGGATCTGACCACGCCGTCAGGGAGAGTTGTCTCGATCACGTCGCCCTCCTTCAGGGCCGACACACAGGTTACGGCATGTCCGTTGAGGCGTGTTATACTGTATCCTCTGCCGAGGGTGTTGGCGGGGCTGAGAATGCGCTGCATGTCGTCGAGGCGTTCAAGACGGGCGGCGGCATTGTTCAGGGCAGTTTTCGCGGCCATCTCCAGGCGCCCTGCCATGAGGCGGAGTGTGCCGTGTGCCGTGACGGTATGGTTGCCCAGTGCCCGTGTCATTCTGGAGGCCTTTGTCTGCAGCTCCATACGGGCGCGCATGGTACGCGTGGCCACTATCGCCGGTAAGGAGGCCTCCGTCTGCCCCAGGCGCATATGCTCTCCTTTCAGGGCTTCCGACACGTATCTGCCGATACGGCTGCAACGGTCGTAAACCGCGCTGTACGCCATGTCGAGGCGGTCGAGAATCCAGGCGGCCACGGCCGTAGGCGTCTTGCAGCGCACGCATGCCAGCTCGTCGAGCACCGTGCGGTCGCGCTCATGGCCTATGCCCACAAGCACCGGCAGCGGAAACGTGCACACGCGCCGCGCCAGGGCATAGTCGTCGAAGGAGTGGAGGTCGGTGGTGGAACCCCCTCCGCGGATTATCACCACGCAGTCCCACATGTCCGCCGTCCGCTCCACCCAGTCGAGAGCCGTCAGCACCGTGGGCACCGTACGCTCCCCCTGCATCACCGCCTCGAAGAGACAGGGATAGAGGGCAAAGCCGCGCGGGTCGGATAGAAGCTGATTTGTGAAGTCGCCGAAACCGGCGGCACCACCTGCAGATATCACGGCGATGCGTTGCGGCGTCAAAGGGAGCGGAAGCCGGCGGTTACACTCCGCAACGCCCTCTCTTGCCAGTCTGTCGAGAATTTCTCGGCGTATGCGCTCCATGTCGCCGAGAGTGTAGCTGGGGTCAATATCGCTGACCACGAAGCTCAGCCCATACACCTCATGATGGTTTGCGGAGCCACAGAGGAGCATCTTCATGCCGCTGCGCAGGTCGCTGCCTGTGGCAGCCATCATCTTGCGCCTCAGCACGTCGAGAGTGCCGCGCCATATCATGGCACGCATCTTGGCTCGCATACCGCCGGAGTCGTCCTTCTCCACCAGCTCCATATAGCAGTGGCCTCCCGCCACCCGCACGTCGCTGAGCTCGGCGAGTACCCATGCCGACTGCAGCTCGCGGTTCATACGTATAGTATTGCCTACAAGCCGCTGGAACTGACCTAAGGTGAGATACTTATTCGGTGACATCTCCGATCTCCTTGAGAGCGCCTGTGGCTGTGTCGAAAACGGCGAAAGAGCGTGAACGCCTGTCGGAGAAGAGGGATGGCTGCAGCCCGAAAGGCACGCCATACTGCGCCAGCTCGCAATTGCCGCTCCACAGTGTGGTGCCGTCAAGCGTTATGCTTATCAGCGCCGTGCCCGGTATCATGTACATCACGGCATCCTTGGGGAGCTTCTTCTCCTCGCCGTCGGCATTCACGGGGAGTTCGCCGTCATGCCGTTCGCTGACGGTTATTGTCACCGGGTCTCCGCTGAAGTCGTCGGCAGCCACAAAACCGGCGAAGTCGCTCATGCGGAAGAGTGTGCCGCGAGTCTCGTCGGAAGGTATGTAGGTGAACGTGCGGCTGATGGTGTCGGTATATTCAAGACCCGTGAAGGCAGCTGTGAAGCTTCTTTCCTGACGGGCCAGCGAGGCCAGCATCAGCTCCAGCTGCCGCCCGTCGGTAGGCATATTGTCGGCGGTTCCACGGCTCAGCGACACTTTGGCATCGCGCACCTCCATAAGGCTCTCGGCAAGCATCTGCGCCTGCTTGGCGCTGGACTGCGACGAGATGAAATCGCCGTCGACATATTCGAGATAGGCATCCATCTTCGAGCGCCGCCCCTCGCGCGTAGCACGTTCTGACACCGGCGCAACCGGTATGTCTACTTCCTTGTTGATGGCGGCAAGCATGTTGTCGGCACCCACACATATGTAAGTGAGCGCCCCGGGCTTCAGCTGCATGAGATACTGCCGTCCGGTATCGGCCACGCCATAAGGGGTGACCTTGACATCCTTCACCTGCCATTGTTCCGAATCCTCGCGCACCACCTTGTCGGTACCCATATATTTCTTGGCATACTGCCAGTACGGGCCGGCCTCTCTGACCGTGCGCAAGGCGGTGACCTCTATGCGCAGTGCGGTCACCGGCAACGTGTACACAAGGCCGTATTCATTATGTTTGTCGGCGGTAAGGAGGCGGGTGTTTTGCGCTGACACGCCTGTGAACGCCGTAACGGCGGCGACTGCCGCTATAATTCTTTTCATTCGCTCTTGGTTGAGGATTAAAACTGCTTTCTGCCGTCGATAAGACGGCGTATCACTTTACCGGCGAAGCGGGGTATGTCGGAGGCCGTCATGCCGAACTGTCCCATCTCGTCGGCGGCCATATCGCCGGCGGCTCCGTGGATGTATACCCCGAGCAGGGATGCATATTCCGGCTCGTAGCCCTGGCTGAGAAAAGCGGCAATCATGCCTGTGAGCACGTCGCCGGCGCCTGCCGTAGCCATCCCGGCGTTGCCTGTCTGATTGAAATAGACACGTCCGGTGGGGCGCACAACGGCCGTATAATGTCCTTTGAGGACGATTATCACATTGTACTGACGCGCCATATCTATGGCTGTGCGCAGCCGCTCCTCATCGCTGGAATGCTCTCCGAAAAGCCGGTCGAACTCCCCGATATGCGGGGTAAGTATCGTTTTCGGGGGTATGAGTGTAAGCAGAGCCGGCCGCGCCGATATGCAGTTGAGGGCATCGGCGTCGAGCACCAGCGGCATCGTGGCATGTTGCAGGAGGCCCTGCAGGGCGTTGATTGTCTGCTCGTTGGTTCCGATGCCGGGACCTACGGCCACCGCCTGGTGACGGTGATGCACCTTCATGTCGGTGATGTAATGCTCGTTGCGGTCGGGCTCGAACATCGCCTCGGGGAATGCGGTCTGCACTATCGGCATTCCCGACCTTGCGGAATGCACGGTGACCAGGCCGGCTCCC
>CABUTY010000204.1 GCA_902494595.1 uncultured Porphyromonadaceae bacterium
AGCCGCCCGGAGCTTAGTAAGTTCCGGGCGGTTATGCAATATAAGTATTTTATCATTCGCGCACGAGACGGATGCTGTGTCCGAACGAGTAGCTGTGGGGATTCAAGCCTTTCGTGGGGAACACGGCGTTGGTACCTGTGGCCGTAACGCGGAAGTAATCGATTGCATTTGCCTTTGAGAGAGCGTCGTAGGAACTGTCGGAGGTCCATATGTAAGCCTCGGATAACATCTGGTTGAGACCTGTGGCGGAAGAGAAGTAGCCTGTGGCAACTACCGAGAAGCCGGTCTTGTTGTTGCCAATGTTACCTTCGCTCCATGTACCGGGGATGTCATCTTTGTAAAGGCTGCTTGTGCGAGCTCCTACGGATGTGCGCATGTCTGCGTAGTCGGCACATGTGGGCACACGCCAGCCCTCAGGTGCTGTCTTGTCGCCGACGGCTATATAGCCGTTGTAAAGAAGTCCGGCAACCTTTACCCAGTCGGCATCGTTGTCAATGAGGTAGCAGCCGGTTGTGTTCTTGTTCCTGTCGGCTGTCTGGGTCTCGCTGAATGCTGTTATGTCGGTACCATCGGTATATTTGGTGGTGCGCAGGTTCTCGGCCGTCCAGTACCGAAGGCCTATCTTCGTAAGCTTGTAGGTCTGAAGCTCTGTGCCGCGGCGGTCGGAAAGTACGTCGGGTACCACAGTTCCCTCCTGGGTGTCGCCGACATATTCGGTCTTGAGTTCGCCTTCCACAATATAGAACTTATTTATGGCGGTGGCAGCCTCGCCTACTGAGGGGAGCTTGGTAGCCGCGTCCCACGATACGGTGGCGCCTGTATCTGCTATGATGCCTTTCGTCAGAATGGCCTTGCCGTTGGCGTCGCACGGATATACCACTGTGACACGCTCCGCTCCTTTGACATACTCTCTGTCGACTTCTGCAACCTGCTTGCCGCCGGCCATTATCTTCAGTACGTAGCTGTCGTTGAAGCTGTTGGGTACTGCGAACGATACGGGAAGCTCCGCAACCTTTCCCTCGCTGAAGGTGATGTCCTTGATGTCGGAGAGGATGTACTCTACTGTGGTCCCGTTGTTGAGGTTGATGTTCATTTTGGGCGACTCGGCGGTCTGTGCGTTGATTGCCGCGGCCGTTGCCAGGATTATGCTGAGGGTGGTAAGTTTTTTCATTGTGTTCTGTGTTTGTTGTTTGGTAAGTAGTTGCTGAAAATTAATGAACATATAAAACGCGGGGATTTTTGAGACAGTCCGGTTGCGGAAGGAAGGAGCATATAGGCATATGCGACTGACTGACAATGCCGGAATGGCCAAAAAGCACAAGTTTTATAGTTCAAGGCATCCAACTACTTTCATAAACATATGTCGATTAATTTTTAGCAACTACTTAACTGATTGTCAGATCAGGTTCTTATCGGTGCTCTGAATCTTGTCGGTCTTTCGGAGAAGCTTTTCATCCCACACCGGTATCAGCGCATGTAAGAGAAGGTTTTGTTGTTGGCCTTGATGATGTATACACCTTTGGGAAGTTCGTTGAGGTCGATGTCAATCTGCGCCATGGCGGAAGCGTTGCGTACCATCACACCGTTGATGGAGTAAACGGCCAGATTCACGGCGATGCCGTCGGGTGCCGTGGCTGTGAGAACGCCGCCGTTCATGGATATTGTCACTTCGTCACCGCCCATCGAGATGCTGTCGATGCCGCTGGGTATCCCGCTGAAGTCGAAGGTGATTCCGCTGAGCGACAGAACATCATAGGATGTGGTCGCCTCGCCGGTATCGACCTTCATGGTCGTCCCTTCGAAGGTGATGTTCTTCACCTTGTTGATTTCATATGCCGACTCGCCGGCGCTCCCTTTGATCACTATCGCAGGGGTAGGATTGGCGGCCGTCATTGTCAGGCAGGCTAATCCCGAGGCTACGGTTGTCAGCAGTCTGGTAGTTTTCTTCATGTGTGTGTGATTGATAAATTTTTCACAAAGATGCAAAAAATTTTTTAATTATCAAAATTGGAGGAATCCAAACACTTTCAAAAATTAAATTCGTGTTAAATTCAACCACTCTCTAAAACAGCTCGAGAGCTTTTCGTGCGGCGAATAGGCAGCAGTCGGTGCAATGTGTGCCGCCGTATACGGCGCGTATCTTGCCGCAGCTCACGCTGCCGAACTCCTGCTGGAAGGCGTTGAAAAGCTCCTGGGTGGCCAGGGTGGCTTTCCCTTCGTTGTCGCTGAGGAATCCAAGTGCCATTACGGCTCCCGAGAGTGCTCCGCAAGTGCCTTCTCCATATGTGCAGCCTATACCTCCCCGGAAGCCGGCGCTTGCCTTGCGCAACGTGGCAGTATCGGGGAATCTGTTGCCGTATTCACTGTCGGCCAGCCCGTCGGCCAGCCCGAGCAGTGTGGATTGGGAGCAGGAGAGTTTGCCGGCGCGAAGCTCGGATATTCTGGAGGCCACGGATGTGGCAAGGGTAGGATTGTTCATTGTGTTTTATGTGGAGGATGTGATTTATGTGACTTATGTAAGGGATGTGATTTATGTGTCTTATGTGGGGTTATATGGAGGCTTTTGCGAGGCCTCCTTCGGCGGTCTCTTTATAAAGGCTGGGGAGGTCGTGGCCTGTTTCTTTCATCACCTTCACTAGCTTGTCGAAGCTCACGCGGTGGCCTCCGTCGGAGAAGGAGGCGTAGATGTTTGCGTCGAGGGCACGGGCAGCGGCGTAAGCGTTGCGCTCTATGCAGGGTATCTGCACGAGTCCGCATACCGGGTCGCAGGTCATGCCCAGATGGTGTTCAAGGCCCATCTCTGCCGCATACTCTATCTGTGCCGGCGAACCTCCGAAGAGCTGGCAAGCCGCAGCAGCGGCCATGGCACACGCCACGCCAACCTCTCCCTGACATCCTACCTCCGCTCCGGATATCGAGGCGTTCTGCTTGACGATATTCCCTATGAGGCCTGCCGTGGCAAGTGCTCTTAACATTCGCGACTCCGGAACATTGCGGCTTTTCCATATATGATAAAGCACACCGGGCATCACTCCCGAGCTTCCGCATGTGGGAGCCGTGACTATCTCGCCGCCCGAGGCATTCTCCTCGCTGACTGCCAGCGCATAGGCGAAGGTCAGTCCGCGACTCCGCAGATTGTCGCGGTAGCCTTCGGCCTTGACATGGTACTGCGCAGCCTTCCGGCGTAGATTCAGCGGCCCGGGAAGACGTCCCTCTTTCGACAGACCGCGCTCTACCGACCTGCGCATTACTCCCCATACCTCTCTGAGGTGGTCCCATATCTCAGGGCCTTCGCTTTCCTCTACATATTCCCAGTAGCAACGCCCCGTCTTCTCGCAATATTCCTTGATTTCGTTCATGGAGTTGAGCTTGTAAATCTCCGGCGATGCATGTTCGTCGCTGTCGCCCTCGATATGTATCGCGGCACCTCCCACACTGTAGGCACGCATATGCGACAATACTTCGCCCGAGGCATCATAGGCCGTGAGATCCATGGCGTTGGGATGGAAAGGGAGCACCGTTTCCGGAAGCCATACTATCTCCACATCCTTGCCGGCGTTCTTGAACTCGTCGATTATGGCCATGTCGGTCATATGGCCTTTGCCTGTGGCTGCAAGACTGCCGTATAGCTTCACCTCGTAGCGGGCCGCGTCGGTGGTCTGTCGGCTAAGGAAGGTCTTGGTGATTCGCTGAGGACCCATCGTGTGGCTTGACGAGGGGCCTATGCCGATGTTATATAGCTCTTTGATTGATTTCATATTGGATGTGACTTATGTGCTTATGAAGTTGTTTAAACTAATTTTTATGGCAAGATTTATTAAGGTTTTGGGATGGATTTCTTCTGTCGAACCCCGCAGGGCTCGGGGAGCGAAGGCGACCCAACAGGCAACGACCTCTCGGCCGGTGCCGATGAGAGCCGATGAGAGAGGAGAAATACGCCCGAAAGATTGATAAAGATTGCCATAA
>CABUTY010000205.1 GCA_902494595.1 uncultured Porphyromonadaceae bacterium
AATTCTGCAGCGATGTTGGACTGTCGTTCATCGACATGCATAATGCGGGCATGGATGTCGTGGTGCGCAAGATTGAGATAGAGTATATGACGAGTCTGAAAGGTGGCGACACGTTCATGAGTTGTCTGCGTCTGGAACGCAAGGGAGCACGGTTCATATTTCATCAAGATATCCTTAAGCACAACGGGGAGATGTGCGCCACGGCCGTGGTGACGGTTGTGGTGCTCAAGGATGGCAAGCTGTCGCGCGGCGATGAGCTCGTGGCTGTGTTCGGCAAATACATCAGGTAGAATGAACGTGGACAGCGAGGTTGGATATAAGGTGGCCTTGTCTATGGTGCCTGGTATGACTGCTCAGACGGCAAAGGCATTCATCGACGCAGATATCTCATTCGACGAGTTTTTCAGTCTTGATTCCGTCACATTGTCGCGGCGTCTCGGCATTACGGGGTCGTTTGTGTTTCCAATGGCCGAAAGGCAGGAGGCACTACGGCGGGGTATGGAGGAGAGTGTCTTCATGCGCGACCATCATATCCGCTGCATTTTTCTTGGCGACGAATCCTATCCGTCGCTACTCGACGAGATGGTCAATGCTCCGGTGGTACTGTACGTTCTTGGCGATACCGATCTGGATGCGCGGCACATGCTCGCGCTTGTAGGCACACGCAAATGCACTGCCTATGGGTCGGAGTTCACCCGGCGTTTCGTGGCTGACCTTGCGCCATATTATCCCGACATGGCAGTGGTAAGCGGCCTTGCGCTGGGCATAGATGCCGCCGCACATGGCGCCGCTCTGGAGAATAGCCTTGCCACGATTGCCGTGGTGGCCCATGGCCTCGACATGATATACCCTGCCGTCCATCGCGGCCTTGCCCGTAAGATTATCGAAAGCGGCGGAGCCATAGTGTCGGAATATCCGCGTGGCACCCGTCCTTTCCAACGCAATTTCCTCGAGCGCAACCGGATAGTGGCGGCGTTGTGCAGCGTCACGTTTGTGGTGGAGTCGGAGGTACGTGGCGGAGCCATGAGCACTGCCTCCCAGGCATTCCACAACAACAGGGAGGTGATGGCATTGCCGGGCAGAGCCTCCGACCCCATGAGTGCCGGATGCAATTTCCTTATACACAGTGAGCGGGCGCACCTTGTGACATCGGCGGCCCAGTTTGTGGAGCTCTCAGGATGGGTGCCGCAGCATGCCGCCACAGCACCTCGTCAGCTCAATCTTTTTCCCGAGCTTGACGGCGTGCCGAAGCTCATCTACGACACCCTCCGCAAGGAGGCTGCCGCAGTGAGCCTCGATAGACTGTTCCAGCTCACAAACCTCGGCATGAAAGACCTTATGGTGGCGCTCACGGAGATGGAGTTCGACGGTATTGTCCACAAACTTCCCGGTGCGCGCTATGAGCTGGCATGACCGGTTGCTTAGAACTCTGCGAATCTGTCGAGCACGGTTCTGATCAGTTCGTTGACGCGCGGTTTATAATCAGTGTTGGCTTTCGACTCCCGGCGTGCGGCTATAATGCAGCATACAGTCATTGCCCGGTGTCCGAGGAGCCGCGCCATACCTTGCAGGCATGCCGACTCCATCTCGAAATTGGTTACGGGGCGTCCGTCATAGCGGAACGACTCTATCTTGGCGTTCAGGTTCGGGTCTTTGAGCGCCAGGCGTACCTGACGGCCCTGGGGGGCATAAAAACCTACGGCAGCTATGGTGAATCCGCGGTGCATGTCGTCGCGGCCTATCGCCTGCATGAGCTTCTCGTCGGCATTGACCACGTAGGGCGACGCCCATGATGAATCCCACCCTGTGTGGGCCTTGAACTCCCGTTCGAAAGCCAGGTCGCATACCTTGTCGCGGTCGGCGTAGAAATTGAGGATGCCGTCGAAACCTATTCCTTTCTCAGCTATCACGAAGTCTCCGAGGTGAAGATCAGTCTGTATGGAACCTGATGTACCCACTCGCACTATGTTGAGCGTACGGTGTTCTTCCTTCACCATCCGGGTCTTGAAATCTATGTTGGCGAGGGCATCGAGCTCCGTAACCACAATCTCGATGTTGTCGGGACCTATGCCGTGGCTTATGCACATCAAGGGCTTGCCATGGTACGTCCCGCCTATGGCGTGAAACTCCCGCGAATGCACGTCATAGTCAATGCTGTCGAAGTGCGACGCAACCATATCTACTCTTCCCGGGTCGCCCACGAAGATGATGTTGTCGCGAAGCTGCTCTGGCTTCAGATGGATGTGAAACGCGCTCCCGTCATCGTTGATGATGAGCTCCGAAGCCGGTATTATTCGCTGTGTGTCCATTATGGTATCTGTTTTTAGGTTTTGTTTCAGGTTTTGCAAAAGACATAAGTAGTTGCTAAAAATTAATCGACATATGTTTATGAAGGTAGTTGGATGTCTTGAACAATAAAACTCGGTCTTTTTGGCCATTCCGGCATTGTCAGTCGCATATGCCTATATGCTCCTTCCTTAGCAGCCGGACTGTCTCAAAAATCCCTGCGTTTTATATGTTCATTAATTTTTAGCAACTACTTATAAGTATAACGTGGCTGAGCGGAATATTTCATGAAATAAGGGTCTAAAAATACAAAAATAGGGGATAAGTTTGCGTAACTCGGAAAAAAGACTTAATTTTGCATCATCAAAAGGGGGTCGCAAGGCCTCAACGACCGAGGAAAGATGCCGGAGTGGTCGAACGGGACGGTCTCGAAAACCGTTGTACCTTTCTGGTACCGGGGGTTCGAATCCCTCTCTTTCCGCGAATGTACCCACGTATATCTCCAGAAAAAGCCTGTAACTATCAAAGTTACAGGCTTTTATCTTACTCGCATCCTTGTTAATAACTGTTAATTGCGACAGCAAAACGACTCGAAAACGACCCCTTCAGACTCTATGACGTTGCATAACCGTTGCAAAAATCGTTGCAGAAATTGAAAATGCAACAGTAAATCGCCAAACTGCAACAGCGAGCATCATAAGTATCTGAAAAGTCGCAAGTTAGTCTAACACAAGTCTTCACCAACCTTATTTTTAACCCGTAATTTTGCACACGGTACCGTGTACCCGTAACCCGGGGACATTATCAAAGAGCAGAGACAATGAACCCTCCTCCGTTGCACTTTGAACTGTACCGCGCAACGTTACACAATTCTCAACTCCAAAAGGTATGGTAAGAACCAACTACAAGACCTCCTTTTTCCTAAGGAAGAACGTGGTCAACAAGAACGGAGAGTCAGGAATATTCCTTCGACTCACCGTCAACAAGGAAGCTGCGCAGATTTCGACGAAAGCGACCTGCGCCGTCGGCGATTGGGATACCGAAGCCGGCAAGATGAGAGGAAAAACGAAAAAAGCTAATCAGCTCAACGATTTCCTCGCCGAAATAAGAGCCGCAATCCTCTTCCACATTCAGGAAATGGAGCGGCGTGACGAGGTCGTGACTCTTGAAAAAGTCAAGAATGCCTATCTCGGCATTTCCTCCCGCGCTGAGACACTTATGGAAATTTTCAAGAAGTGGCTGGATAACGCCGAGAAACTCGTGGATGTTAGTAAAAGTCGTGAGACCTATCGCAAATATGAGCGAGGCTATCGCCGTCTTCAGGAATTCATGAAGGAGACCTATAACATTACCGACATCGCCTTGCGTGAGCTCTCCTACGAATTTATCGTGGACTACGAGAGTTATCTCCGACGCGTATCGAAATGCGGTGTGAACACAACCGCCAAGTTCATCCAGACCCTGCGCATGATTGTTCTCTATGCCAAGAACAATGGGATGATATTCAAGGACCCTTTCCTCAACTACAAAATAAAGAAGGAGGAAGTGGACCGGGGATACCTGACTACGGATGAACTTGACCGCATCGCCTCGAAGGTGATACCCGTGCCGCGACTGGACCATGTCCGAGACATATTCCTG
>CABUTY010000206.1 GCA_902494595.1 uncultured Porphyromonadaceae bacterium
CATCGACTCCACAGGTCTGCACAATCTGGAGACGCTGGTGGCTTCCAGCCAGGCCGAGGGGATACATGTGGTGCTGTCGGGGGTAAGGCCTGAAGTGAGGGAGGTGCTCCACAAGAGCCGTCTCGACTCGATGCTCGGCGCCGACAACATATGCAACCACATATCATCAGCGGTGAAGAAGGCCAACGAGGTGGCCCTGCGCACAATCTCCGATCATCTCATAGATGAGTTGAAGCATTGATAACAATTATCTTTTCCATGGCGTTAATAGAATAAAAATGTGTATTTGACACTGTAGGGACGCGCCATGACGCGTCCGCATCCGTTGAAATCACTCTCTTCATTCCGGACGCGCCATGGCGCGTCCCTACAGTGCTGAAAATAATAAGGATACCATGAAAAATAAGGAGATAAGAATCAATGTGGAGGAGCTGGGTTATGAAGAGCTGTGCGAAGAGGACCGTAGGCTTGTAGACAAGGCGAAGGAGATGACGCGCACCTCAAATGTTCCCTATTCGCGCTTTCATGTAGGGGCGGCCATACTTATGGCCAACGGAGAAACGGTGAACGGTTCCAACCAGGAGAATGCCGCTTTCTCGCCCACGATGTGCGCCGAACGCAATGCAGCTTTCCAGGCTTCGGCCCTATATCCGGGCGTGGCTTTCAGAAAAATAGCGATAGCCGCCTGGACAAGACTTCACATGCCCGACGAGACTCCCGACGAGCTATGCTTCCAGAAACAGCCCATAAGCCCCTGCGGCGTATGTCGGCAGGCTCTCCTCGAATATGAAACTCTTTATGGCGACATAGAAGTGCTCCTTTACGGACTCGACGGCATTTTCCGCCTGAAGTCCGTAAAAGACCTCCTCCCTCTCTCTTTTACTGAATTTTGAACTTTTTTCACGTTTAAAAAGTTTTTAACATTGAAGTTGTGCAGGCACCTTCAGAAGTTGTTTAAACTAATTTTTATGGCAAGATTTATTAAGGTTTTGGGATGGATTTCTTCTGTCGAACCCCGCAGGGCTCGGGGAGCGAAGGCGACCTAAAAGGCAGCGACCTCTCGGTCGGTGCGGATGAGAGAGAAGAAATACGCCCAAAAGATTGATAAAGGTTGCCATAAAGTCAACAACTTTTTATATTGATTATGGTACGTAAATTAGTTTAAACAACTTCTCAATGTGTAATCCGAAAAAGAAAAGGTTATGAAGAGAAAAAGCATATTCCGTACATTGCTGCTGTCGGGGGTTATAGTGGCCAGCATGGTTGGGCTGACGTCGTGTTATGTCGACGGCGGCGACTGGTGGGGAAACCCTCCTTATGGATGGAACACGTTCAACGACACGCGTCTTGACGGCTACTGGATGCTGGTACAGTACAATTCCGACCCGGTGCCGTCGGGCAACGCCAACTACATGTACTTCAACGGCAACGGCTTCGGATATTATTATTATCTGGAGAACGGCAGGCCCTATCGCGAGCAGATGCGCTACTGGTGTCAGGATGCCGTGGGAGGTGCCAGCAATTACCAGATCAACATCCAGTATGAGTATTCGTCGCCGCTTACCACGAGCTATTGGTTCACGCATGGCGGCAATACCTTGTGGATGCAGTGGACCACCAACGGCGGCAGAGTGCAGACCTATGTATACGACCGCGTAAACGGCGCGCCCTGGTAACACCACATGACGCCTAAACCCCCTGTTTGGGTTATAGCGGAAATTTTAGTAATTTTGCGACTGTAATTTCAACCCGAAAAGAAGATGTCGTTAAAATGCGGTATCGTGGGTTTGCCCAATGTGGGTAAATCCACTTTATTTAATTGTCTTAGCAGTGCCAAGGCCCAGTCGGCCAATTTCCCGTTCTGTACCATAGAGCCCAATGTGGGCATGATATCGGTGCCGGATTCCCGTCTTACACGTCTTGTGGAGATATGCAATCCGAAATCGGTGGTGCCGGCCACGGTGGAGATAGTGGACATCGCCGGTCTGGTCAAGGGAGCCTCCAAGGGAGAGGGTCTCGGCAACAAGTTTCTTGCCAACATACGCGAGACCGACGCCATACTGCACGTGCTTCGCTGCTTCGACGACGATAACGTCACCCATGTCGACGGGAGCGTAGACCCCGTGCGCGACATGGAGGTGATTAACTGTGAGCTTCAGCTTAAAGACCTGGAGAGCATAGAATCGCGGTTGGCAAAGACGGAGAAGGCAGCCAAGGCGGGTGCCGACAAGACGGCGAAGATGCAGCTGGGAGTGCTTGTGAAATACAAGGAGGCTCTCGAACAGGGTAAGCCTGCCCGCAGCGTGCAGCTCGACACTGCCGAAGAGGAGAAGTTTGCCCGCGAGCTCTTCCTGCTCACCTCCAAGCCGGTGCTTTACGTGTGCAATGTCGACGATGCGTCGGCCGTGGAAGGCAATAGGTATACGGAGCTTGTGCGTGCAGCCGCCGAGGCGGAGGGCGCCGGAATGATGATTGTGTCGGCCAAAACCGAAAGCGAGATCGCCGAGCTCGACACAGCCGAGGAGCGTAAGGAGTTTCTCGACGAGATGGGTCTCGAGGAGTCGGGTGCCGACAGGCTGATACGTGCGGCTTACCATCTGCTCGACCTGCAGACATATTTTACCGCCGGTGCCGACGAATGCCGTGCCTGGACATTCGTCAGGGGTATAAAGGCCCCGAAAGCCGCCGGAATCATCCATACCGACTTCGAGAAGGGCTTTATCCGCGCCGAAGTAATCAAATACGACGACTTTGTGACCCTCGGCAGCGAAAGTGCCGTAAGAGACGCCGGGCGTCTGTCTGTGGAAGGTAAGGAGTATGTGGTGCAGGACGGCGATATAATGCATTTCCGTTTCAATGTATGAAACCCATCATAGAGAAAATAGACCGTAAACTGATACTCGGGGAGTTGACACCCGACAGGTTTCTGCGCACCTCCAACAAGGGTGGCAACGAGCTGTATGTGGTTGACGCTTTCAATTCCCCCAACACCATGCGTGAGATAGGGCGTCTCAGAGAGATAGCTTTCCGCGACGCCGGTGGCGGCACAGGCCTCGACTGCGACATCGACGAGTTCGACACCATGCCGAATCCTTGCCGACAGCTCATAGTATGGGAACCCGAGTCGCAGGAAATTATCGGCGGATACCGGTTCATACTCGGTTCCGACATCTCTTATGAGAATGGTCTGCCCAACATAGCTACCAGCCATCTCTTCAATTTCAGCGAGAGCTTTCTCCGCGATTACCTTCCCACCACTCTGGAGCTTGGCCGCAGTTTTGTGGTGCTCGACTATCAGAACACGAAGGCGCGCCCCAAGAATATATATGCTCTCGACAACCTCTGGGATGGTCTGGCGGCAGTGACTATGCTGCATCCGGAGATAGAATATCTCTTCGGCAAGGTCACCATGTATCCGGAGTTCGGCGAGAAAGCCAGGGATATAGTGCTGGGTTTCATGTACCGTCATTTTCCCGACCCTGACAGGATGGTATGGCCTATACAAGAGCTTGACACGGCGGCATCGTCGCCGGAAGTGCAGCGGCTTTTCACCGGCGACTACCGCGAGGACATGAAGATTCTCAACCGGGAGCTGAAGGCCATGGACCGCAAGGTGCCTCCGCTGGTGAATGCCTATATGGCGCTGAGCCCTACGATGAAATCGTTCGGCACGGCTGTCAATACGGAGTTCGGCGATGTGGAGGAGACGGGCATCTTTTTCAAGATTTCCGAAATTTTCGACGAGAAGAAGAAACGGCATTTCGACACTTTCGACGAGACATCGTCGGGCTATGCGGCGTCATTGAAGAGATGAAAAAAAGGGTTTTTCTGACCGGCGCCACCGGTACGATGGGTCGTGAGGCGATGCTCCGGATGACAGAACATCCCGAAGAGATAGAGCTGACGGTGCTTAAG
>CABUTY010000207.1 GCA_902494595.1 uncultured Porphyromonadaceae bacterium
CCAGTTGCTTATGCACCCTGTAAATATCGACGTCTCAGCATTAAATCTCTATTTTGTATGGAGCCAGCCGATACGTCGTTGGACTCCGAATGTAACGGTCGGTATGTATAGGCAGTGGTTACAGCTTGACAATCACAGATACGACAAGCCGATATTCTCTTATTATTTTGACAATACTTTCTCCTTCCCACATGGGTGGACAATTACAGCCAATATCAGCGGCAGCTCGCAGGGAGACATGCACACCAACCGCTTTGGCGCATCATGGTTCACGATGGACGCATCGGTCGGAAAAACATTCCTGAACAAATCCCTGACCGTCAAACTGTCTGCCACCGACATATTCAACACGGCAAATAACGACTGGATAATGAACACCTACGGAGTCTTTGTTGACAAACGCCAGAGCTACGACCGCAGGGGTGTGTCCCTCAATATCATCTACAATTTCCAGCCTCGCAAAAGTAAATACAAAGGTTCATCGGCAGCTGAGGAAGAAATGAAGCGACTTTAATAACAGCAATCATACTTTTTCCGAGACCTCGGCAGTGATGTCGGGGTTTCTTATGGAATTGAGGCACCGCTTCATCTATTCTGTGGAGCACTATCAGGTGAAATCGCATATTCATTCCATGCAAATAATTATTATCGTCGGCCTTTTGACTTCAGTCTTTGGTATTTGTCCTTGTCGTTATCATTCCAAGGCAAATCGGAAGATGAACCGCCTGCGCCCGTGCCGACATACGGTGTCGGGATTCCTCCGGCTGCGGTCTGGAGTGCGACGGTGAGAAGACTATGCTGAGATTCATCGACCTGCTCCCACGGCTCAAACAGCTCGTTGACCAATTCATGAAGAGTAATCGCGCCGCTGTCGTACTTGTCGAGAAGACTCTGTGGCAGATTGTAGGAGGTATTCTTGAACTCGTTGCCATGAAACAGCGTCGTGATTGACAGACTTGGATACATACGGTTGGGAATCCAGCCGTTTACAAGTTCCGCTCCTGATGACAGACGGTATCGTTCAGGATATGCCAGGCGGTGCAGTTCCTTCGTCCGGTTGTGTTCGGCATTATAACGGCTCTCCCATTCGGCAGCCCGTTTGGTCGCCTCGTCGATTTCCTTTTGATAAGAGTTGTGTTCACGAAGCGAATCGGCTTTCAGACTGTCGTACCGCTTCTGCATATCGGTTAGTTGCTTCTGTAATGCGGCAATTTGTCTGTCTCTGTCGGCAACTTCCTTCTCAAGTTTCGGCAATTCCCCGGTGCCAAGCCATGAGAGGATGCGATTCTTACCGTCCTTCGCTCCCTTCTCGACCTTCTCCTTTTCGGCTGTAAGGTTCTCGATTTCGGCAGTGAGTCTTTCAATGTCCGCCTGCAATTCGAGCGACTGCTGACGGTTGTACTGCTGCTTGGTCTGATGTCTGGCACCACTCGCCACTACACCACGTTTCAATCCGAATCCAGCCATTGCTTGAGCGTATGTATCCTGATATTGCCGGAGCTTGCCACGTGTCATCAGCTCATTGGCGCACAGCCTCGGTGCCGGAGCTTTCTCCTTATACTTCTGCTCGCCCTCGCGCTCCCGGCGCTTGCGAGGAGACGATACAACGGGTACCACAGTCGCATGGAGGTGGGGAGTCTTCTCATCCATGTGGAGCACGCATGACACAAGGTTATCCTCGCCGAAGGTGTCCTGCAGCCATTTGATGTTGGCCCGGCACCAGTCATCGAGGCGACCGGTGTTTGCAAGAGCCATCATCTGTTCGTGTGTACCCGTCAGAAGTACACGGATAGCGCGGGTCTGGTTTTTGCCGACTTTTCTTTGAAGTCCGGCGGTCTCAATACGGTATTGAATAGCCTGAGTGCGGTTTAGAACTCCGTCAGGGAAGGCGATAAACTCACGGTTGAGATACGTTCTGGTTCCATCGGCGTTGTCGGGGATGTGCGGTTTGCCGTCGGCGGTCTTGCGCTCGATGTGACAAGACATGCCCGAATCGTTGCCTGCGCCACGCTCCAGGTGGCACACTGCATATTGTGTAGTCATATAATCTTGAATTAAATTGGTTATGGTAAAATTCCGTATCAATCGCAAAAGAGAGCCGGGAGGAAGCTCGATGACTGATGGCTTTTTCAGGAGAGGTCGCAGACACCGGGTGAAAATGCCATAATAAGCTACGGAATTTTATTACTAAAATCCTCCCTACATTCAGCAAGCTGACCGGCTTAGTCGGCAGCTCCTACAATGGGGTTATTCCGGCTTGCCGCATCCAAGAGGAAGTCGGCAATGTCAAGTTTTGCAGCTCTTTGTTTCATGGTTGCCATATTGGATATGGCAGTCACAATCCCGACAGTCGGAGTAATCGCGCGGAGCATGGATAATTTCTCACGCCAACGGTCTTCGGCATCAAGGTCCGGAACGAGCCACACTTCCCTTCCTTTCAATACCTGCGAAGCCGTCTGATTGAGGCATCCGCAACATCCGCCACTCGCCAGCCAAAGGTACTGCGGATAATAGTGGGAGGCGATTATCGCTGACTTCTCGGATTCCACTATCTTGACTTTTGAATCGGGATATACTGAAAGCAGGTGCTCACCGAAGAAACACTGTACAAGGTTGAAATCTTCGAGATTGTCAACCATTGATTTCATACGGTGCGCCCACATGAAGTTTATCAATCCATCTTCCTTTATGCGATGTCCGTGGCTGCCGTATCGCATTATCTTTCCTGTGCGGACACATCCGTTGACATCCACTTGCCAGAACACCACCGCATCGTTCATCCGTGTGGTTGCACCGACATTATATAATCGGAACAGCCGCATGGTTTCGTCATTACCCCATAGTGAGCTGAGAAATCGGAACAGAGCCGATGACTGACAGCGATCCATGGATTCAACCATCCGACTGCGCTCTACGAATGAAGGTTGAGATGTCTGCTCATTGATGCGAAAACTCGCCTGTCGATAGGGTGTAATATCGTTCAGCCAGGGATGATCCCGGAAGTAGTCTGACGGTGTGTAGTGGTATCCGCATTTGAATATCCGGTCACATTTGCCCACATGATCGGCAAGAAACATCCCGGTATGTGTGTCGACATAGCGCACCAGTTTCCTCGGACGCCTGCAGGCAGGACATGTCACTTTGATGCGTGGACGGGAGTTGTCAAGCCGGTATCGGTAATCATTGGTCATAATACATCGAATTTTGGTTGGGTGAGGTGTCGTGTATATATATGGCCCGCTTCATCCAACTAACTTTTTCAATAGTAAAAGTCCTGAAGGTAGCGGTAAGGATTGCCCTTCTTCTTGCCCTTGTCCACCTGCTCGATCATCCGTTTGTTCTTTAGAAAAGTTATCAGAATCTTGAGCTTGTAATCGCTGAGTTCGATATCCTCGTCTGCGTATGCGTCGCGGAGCGCATCCATCAGTTCCCCATGTCGAAGTAATGTATCTGGATTGGGAAAGGCAGAATCGAGAGCACTGCGGTGAGTGTCCTCGGATATGTCGTGATATGGGTCCCAAGCTTCGTTGCCTTTGGATTCAGGTGTCGGCACATAGTCCTTAATAAGCTCCGGCAAAGCCTCGTCGTTAATCCTGAAGGCAAATGAAGGGAAAGAGACATCACGGATATAGACCGCCTCGACGGTGCTGATAGCATCGTCGTTTTTGTCTTTCTCGACACGGAGCACCGTTTCGGATTTGTTATTGATTTCGGTTCCGATGTGTCCTCGCGCGTTTTCATCACCCTTGTTCTGGTGTATGACGGTATGGATATGGAGATTGAATTCTTCCGTCCACTTCATCAGATAGTTGACTATAAGGGTCGCTTCACGGGGATTGTTGATGTCAAGCATCAGGTCGCGGATGCCGTCGATAACAACCAGCCCCACCGCTCGGGTGTTACG
>CABUTY010000208.1 GCA_902494595.1 uncultured Porphyromonadaceae bacterium
AAGGTCCCCGTGCTGCTGGTAATCAACAAGATTGACCTGATAAAGAGCCAGACAGACCTTGAGGCACTCGTAGACAAATGGAAAAATCGGCTACCCAATGCGGAGATTTTCCCGCTGTCGGCCACCGAGGACTTCAATGTCGGCAACCTGCAGCACCGAATCGTGGAGCTGCTGCCGGTGTCGCCGCCATTCTTCGGCAAGGATGCCCTCACCGACAAGCCCGCACGTTTCTTCGTGACCGAAACCATCCGCGAGAAACTCCTCCTCGACTACGACAAGGAGATTCCTTACAGCACGGAGGTTATCGTGGAGAAATTCGACGAGAAGGATAACGCCATCCATATCATGGCCGTTATATATGTGGAGCGCGACTCGCAGAAAGGAATCATCATAGGCAAGGGAGGCGCCAAGATAAAGAAAGTGGGCATCCAGGCTCGTGAGGACATAGAGAAATTCTTCGGTAAGAAGGTATATCTCGAACTCTTTGTGAAAGTGGAGAAGGACTGGCGCAACCGGGAGAACAAGCTGCGCGAGTTCGGATACATGGAATGAGGCCTCAGCCAAGGCTTGGAACGCACTCTCTTAAGGCAGGTTCTATAAATTGGCTTGCGATGATTTTGGATTTAAATTTGAGGGATTTTCAACGTTGAAGAGGGAGTTTAGCGAGCTAAACGACCGATGAAAACGGAAGAAAATCACCAAATTTAAGTCAAAATCAGCCAAGAGCCTGCAATTTAAAATTTATAATACGGCAGCGCCCAATTTATAGAACCTGCCTTAAATAAAAACGACAAGTAACTGTTCGAAATGAGCAAGATAATAGCGATAGTAGGAAGGCCGAATGTTGGGAAGTCGACACTTTTCAACCGGTTGACGCAGACGCGTCGGGCCATCGTTGACGATACGGCGGGCACCACGCGCGACCGCCAGTACGGCAAGGTGGACTGGTGCGGTCAGGAATTCTCCATAATAGACACGGGCGGCTGGGTAGTCAACTCCGACGACGTGTTCGAGGAGGAAATCAACAAGCAGGTACACATAGCCATCGAGGAGGCCGACGTGATACTCTTTGTGGTGGACTGCACCACAGGCGTTACAGACCTCGACGACAAGGTTGCGGCTATACTGAGACGGTCGAAAAAGCCGGTGATAGTGGTCGCCAACAAGGAAGACGTGGGCAATGCCCGATATAATGTCGCGGAGTTCTACAGCTTCGGTCTGGGCGACCCGATCGAGGTGTCGTCGGCCAACGGTTCCGGCACTGGAGAGCTCCTCGACGAGATTGTCAAGGACATGCCCGAGAAGGAAGATGAGGACGACACGGAGGAGAACGTGGCCAAATTCGCGATAGTAGGGCGGCCCAATGCCGGCAAGTCGTCGCTCATCAATGCTTTCATAGGCGAGGAAAGGCACATAGTGACCGACATCGCTGGCACCACCCGCGACTCCATATACCATCGCTACAACAAGTTCGGCTTCGATTTCTATCTTGTGGATACCGCCGGCATACGCAAGAAGCAGAAGGTCAATGAGGACATAGAATATTATTCGGTGATACGGAGCATACGTGCCATAGAATCGAGCGACGTATGCATACTGATGATAGACGCCACCCGCGGCATAGAGGGTCAGGATGCAAATATCTTCGGTCTCATCCAGCGCAACAGGAAAGGACTTGTGGTATGCGTCAACAAATGGGATCTTGTGGAAGACAAGAGCATAGAGGCCCAGCGGCGCTACGAGGAAGCCATCCGCGGCAGATTCGCACCTTTCACCGACTTCCCGATTCTCTTCACTTCCGCCCTGACCAAACAGCGCATCTTCAAGGTGCTCGAGACAGCCGTCAAGGTATATGAGAACCGACGCCGCACCGTGCCCACCGCCAAGCTCAACGAGTATATGCTCGAGGTAGTGGCGGAGACCCCGCCGCCGGCCAACAAGGGGAAGTATGTGAAAATCAAGTATGTCACCATGCTCAAGGATGCCGTAATTCCCACATTCGTGTTTTTCTGCAACCTTCCGCAGTGGGTGAAGGAACCCTACCGCCGCTTCCTCGAGAACAAGATCAGAAGCCATTGGGACTTCCACGGAACCCCGATCGCCATCTTCATGCGCGAAAAATAATCCGCACAAAACCGATAACCGATAAAAAGTCCGCAGGGAACATGATGCTTCCCTGCGGGCTTTTTATCGGGACTCGCCGGGGTCCGCATCCATGGCCCCCCGGTTGTTTCTATGGCAATACGGGTTATTTCTCGTCGAGGTCTATGTCGAAGTCATCGCCGAAGAGGTCTTCGTCGCCGGAGTAGGATTCCACGTCGCGCTCCGTGATTTCCTCCGCGGTTTCCTCGACATCCTCGCGTTTGCTGTCGGTGGAGGGAAGGAAGGGATTTCCGGGCTTGCGTTTGCTGTCACGGGCCTCGTTCATCTTGGCGATGATCTTCTTTGACAGTTCTTCGGCGAGGTCAGGATTCTGCGCGATCACGTTCTTGACGGCATCGCGTCCCTGGCCGAGCTTGGCGCCATCGTAGCTGAACCATGCACCTGATTTCTTGAGCACTCCATATGCCACGCCGAGGTCCACAATCTCGCCACTGCGGCTTATACCCTCGCCAAACATGATGTCAAACTCCGCCTTCATGAATGGAGGTGCCACCTTGTTCTTGACAACCTTCACCTTGGCAAGCCGGCCAATGGGAGTATCGTCTTTCTTGATTACCGACGAGGGACGTATCTCTATACGCACGGAGCTGTAGAACTTCAGAGCGT
This sequence comes from uncultured Porphyromonadaceae bacterium, assembly GCA_902494595.1. GTDB lineage: Bacteria > Bacteroidota > Bacteroidia > Bacteroidales > Muribaculaceae > Lepagella. Next base: position 2,770 of record CABUTY010000208.1, read on the forward strand.
TACCTCCGGTGGTGACCTCCGGGTTGCCGAAGCTCACGCCGATTTTCTCACGAATCTGGTTGATGAAAATGCAGCAGGTACGAGTTCTGCTAATGGAGCCTGTCAGTTTACGCATGGCCTGCGACATAAGACGGGCGTGCAGCCCGACATTCTTGTCGCCCATCTCGCCTTCAATCTCGGCCTTGGGAGTAAGAGCGGCCACAGAATCAATCACGAGGACATCGATGGCTCCCGAATTGATGAGCTGTTCGGCGATGTCGAGAGCCTGTTCGCCATTGTCGGGCTGTGCTATCCACAGGCTGTTGACGTCAACGCCAAGCTGCTCGGCATAGAAACGGTCGAAAGCATGTTCGGCGTCTATTATGGCGCAGATGCCGCCCGTCTTCTGGGCCTCCGCTATCACATGAATGGCCAAAGTGGTCTTACCCGACGACTCGGGACCAAATATCTCGGTGATACGTCCACGCGGCAGACCGCCAACGCCAAGGGCGTAATCAAGACCCAACGAGCCAGTGGAAACCACTTCCACATCCTGAACCTTGTCGTCGCCCAGGCACATCACGGCACCGCTGCCGAAGTCCTTCTCCAGGTGCTCCATCATCACTCCCAGCGCTTTCAGCTTCGCTGCCCGGTCGTTGCCTATCGGAGCCCTCGCCGCGGCCAGCTTCTTCTTCTTCTCTGCCATTTATTATATCGCTTTTTTCGTTTTCCTTTTTTTTGTAATGACTTCGTTTCTATAACGCCGTCACTCTTTGCAAAGTTAACAAAGACGAGCCACTTATCAAAATATTATTATATTAAATACCTGAAAAAATTTGATGATTCAGTAAAAAAACCTTAACTTTACATGCAACACAACACTTACTGACAAGCAGCTTTCTTCTGACTGTACCTGCGATACCAGGTATCAACGTACAACAGCAAGCAGAATGACAATAACATGCGGGATGATTAGACGATTATCATTCCTAACAATAACAAAAAGCATAATAGTATGAAAAGCCTCATTACGACTGTACTTGCAGCGTTGGCACTTACAGGAGTGCCGATGGAGCTGTCAGGGGCACCGGCGAGCCACCGCAAGGCAGGAAGCGCCACAGCCATGATGA
>CABUTY010000209.1 GCA_902494595.1 uncultured Porphyromonadaceae bacterium
ATATGGCCATGCCATACCAGCCATTATCGCCAATCCAGCTGATAACCTCCGGACGCGTATAAGAGGTGGCGTCAACCCATCGGCCGAAGAACCATGAGTCCTTTTTCGTTTCGGGATCTATACCCTGGAATACGCCGTAAACCATGCCATCGTCGGGATTGTAGGCGAGCGTGGTCACCTCCAGGTCGGCTGCCCTATAGTCGTAATTGTACTTATGCGACCAGTCTGTCCAGTTGTATACGCCGTTTGTCTGCGAATACATCATCTGGCAGAATGTGGAGGTTACAAAAGCATTGTCGAGAGCCACTGCCGCCACCACTTTCTCGCCATAGTCCTTGTAGGGCATGTTGGGCACATTCTGCTTCACAGTGGCGAAAGACTCCACTTTTCCCGCAACAATGGGAAGCTCTATGATAGAGTTGCATGCTTTTTTGGAATCGGAGAAAATGAGAAGAGCCTGCGCCTTGCGCACGTTGTCGCCGGAGGCACCGGCATTGTCGGGAGCCTTGCGGCTTTGTGGCAGCGCCATAGTAGCCAGAGTTTCCGGCAATCCGAACACATTCGCGGTGCCATATACATCCGCCTTGTCGGGAACTCGCCGGATATGCGTGCCTGACTGGTCGAGCGACGGGGTCGCATTCAGCATCCTGCCGACAGGCTTCCATCCTACGGAGGCTCCGCTACTCTGCCGGCCGGAATCAAGGGCGGACGACGGCATTGCCGTAACCAGCCCCGCCAATGCCAGCAACATCCCTGCTATGGGTAGTGTCTTTTTCATGAGCGTTAGTTTTTATTGTTTGTTATGTTGTTTCAGACTCCGAAAATGCAAATATACCTTAATTATATGGTATATGCAAATAAAATCGACAAACAATAAAAAACAGGAATCAGGCCGGAGGCTGGGACTCAGCTTATTTGACGGATGTAACTAATGCGATTTATGTTGTCATAGATGGCCGAAGGATTTGCAGAATGGGGCTATGACGCATTCCTGGCAGTCGGGTTTGCGAGCCTTGCATACGTAACGGCCATGCAGAATGAGCCAGTGATGGGCTTTGGGCAGCAATTCGGCTGGTATATGCCGGCATAATGTCTTTTCGGTAGCCAAGGGTGTCTTTGAGTCACGCGTAAGTCCTATTCGGTTGCTGACACGGAACACGTGGGTATCCACTGGCATCGCGGCATCGCCCCACAACACCGCTAAAATCACATTGGCGGTTTTCCTGCCAACTCCCGGCAACTTCATCAGATTGTCGATGTCGCGCGGCATCTCGCCATTGAACTCATCTTCCAGTATATTGGCCATTTTGATCAGCGACCTGCTCTTGGCGTTAGGATAGGTGACACTCTTCACATAAGGATGCACCTCCTCGAAAGTGGCCTTTGCCAGCTCGGCGCTGGTAGGGAAGCGTTCGAAAAGAGCAGGCGTAACCATATTAATACGTTTGTCGGTGCACTGCGCCGACAGGATTACGGCCACCAGCAGCTGGTAAGGCGACTCATAGTGAAGTTCCGTCTGCGGCTCGGGAATACTTTGAGCAAATGCCTCCAAAACACCGCGGTATCTTTCTTTGATTGTCATAATCATATAATTGTCATAATCATAAAGCGGACGAGGCCGCGCATATATTGCGCAGCCTCGCCTGATTTATCGATAAAGTCGGTTATCCGGTTATTCAGCCGTTGTTCTGACGGAGTTTGATTTCCTCGGGAGTCAGCTCGGGATCCTGGCCCCAGTTCTGGGCAGCCAGACGCTTGTAGTTGTTATAGCGCCACTTGGCATTCTCCTTGCAGGCCTCGAAGAGTTCCTCGGCCTGTGCAGGATACATCTTCTGCAGCGAAGCAAAACGCACTTCGCCCTTGAGGAAGTCGACAAACTTGTCCCAGTCGGGTTCCTTGCTGTCGAGGCTGAAAGGATTCTCGCCCTTGGCCTCAGCCTCGGGATTGTAACGCCAGAGGTGCCAGTAGCCGCATTCCACAGCGAGCTTCTCCTCTTCCTGGCTCAAGCCCATACCCTTCTTGATACCATGGTTGATACAGGGGGCGTAAGCAATCACCAGCGAGGGTCCATCGTAAGCCTCGGCTTCGCGGAGGGCCTTGAGAGTCTGGGCATTGTCGGCGCCCATGGCTATCTGGGCCACATATACATAGCCATATGTGGTGGCGATAAGGCCGAGGTCCTTCTTGCGGATGCGCTTGCCGGCGGCAGCAAACTTAGCGATGGCGCCGATAGGTGTAGACTTCGACGACTGGCCGCCAGTGTTGGAGTAAACCTCTGTGTCGAGAACCAGTATGTTGACATTCTTGCCGGAAGCAATCACATGGTCGAGACCGCCGAAGCCGATATCGTAACTTGCGCCGTCACCGCCGATAATCCACTGGCTGCGCTTGGTGAGATAGTTTGCGAGATTCACCATCGTGGAGCAGAGTTCGCAACCCTTGTCGGCACCCTTCTTGGCAGCCTCCACCAGTGCATAGCCTGTAAGCTGCGACTGACGGGCGTCATCACGATTGTCAAGCCATGCCTGGGCGGCAGCCTTCAGTTCCTCGGGAGCCTCAGCACTTTCTGTCATGGCCGTTGCAGTGACAACTGCACGCTCGCGAAGCTTCTCATAACCTATGTACATACCGAGGCCATACTCGCAGAAGTCCTCGAACAGAGAGTTGGCCCATGCCGGACCATGACCTTCCTGGTTCACGGTATAAGGTGTGGAGGGCACGGAGCCGGAGTAAATCGACGAGCAACCTGTGGCGTTGGCCACCACTTCGTTGGCTCCGAAGAGCTGGGTTATAAGCTTCACGTAAGGAGTCTCGCCGCAACCGGAGCAAGCACCGGAGAACTCGAAGAGAGGCTGGGCGAACTGGCTGTTCTTGGCGTTGAGTTTGACATCCACGAGGTCGGCCTTGTTTTTGACGTTCTTGACGAGCCATTCCCAATTGGCATCCTGAGCCTCCTGGCTTTCGAAATGCTTCATTGTCAGAGCCTTCTGGCCGCGCATGCCGGGGCATACATCAGCGCAGTTGCCACAACCCAGACAGTCGAGCACATCCACCTGCTGACGGAAACGGAGACCGGCAAACGTCTTGCCGACGGCAGCCTTGGTGGTACTCTCATCGAGAGGCGATGCAGCCAGCTCCTCGGCATCAAGCAGGAAGGGACGTATCGAGGCGTGAGGACAAACGTAGGAACACTTGTTGCACTGTATACAGTTGTCGGGATTCCATTCAGGCACGAAAGCAGCCACGCCGCGCTTCTCATAAGCGGCCGTACCCTGCTGCCATGTGCCGTCGCTGTTGTCGACAAACTTGCTTACAGGCAGAAGGTCACCATCCTGGGCATTGATGGGACGCACCACTGTCTCGATGAACTCGGGAGCCGGCTTGGCGGCCGGAGCGTCATCGGCAAGATCTGCCCACTCTGCCTTCACTTCAAGCTGCCTGTACTCTCCGCCACGGTCTACGGCCGCGTAGTTCATGTTGACGATATTCTCGCCCTTCTTGCCATACGACTTAACGATGAATTTCTTCATCTGCTCTATGGCCAGGTCTACGGGGATAACCTCCGTGATGCGGAAGAATGCGCTCTGCAGGATGGTGTTGGTACGGTTGCCGAGACCGATCTCCTGGGCTATCTTGGTAGCGTTGATGTAGTATACGGTAATGTTGTTCTTGGCGAAGTAGCGCTTCACCTTGTTGGGAAGATTCTTCTCCAGCTCCTCGCCTTCCCATATCGTGTTGAGAAGGAAAGTACCGTTAGGCTGCAGACCGCGGGTCACATCGTACATATGGAGATAAGCCTGCACATGACAAGCCACGAAGTTGGGAGTGTTCACGAGGTAGGTGCTGCGGATGGGCTCGTCGCCGAAGCGCAGGTGGC
>CABUTY010000210.1 GCA_902494595.1 uncultured Porphyromonadaceae bacterium
CATAGCCCTGAAGTATATTTCCGCGCCCAAGTTCGCCGTTTCCGACGAGCCCTTCATAATAACCGTGGGAGTGGAGAACTACGGATCGAAGAGCGCCGACAACGCTATCGTGCGCCTCTACATGAACAGCGAGGTTGTCGACACGAAAGAGGTCCCCGCACTCGGCACAGGCAAAAAAGCCGCCATTGAATTCGACTATACTCTCAAGAACTTCAACGAACGCCTCAACACGTTCCATGCCGAGGTAGTATACCCGGGCGACCAGATAGAGGGCAACAACCTCTCCGAGGAGGTTACCGTTGAAATCAACCGTGAAGACCTTCCGGCAGCCACCAACCTCGCCGGCACCGTGCATCAGGACAAGAAGGGCGTTGACCTTACCTGGGACGCACCCACGATGGAAGAGGGAGCAATGCCTCCGCATACCGAGACTTTCGAAAATGCCAATTCCTGGGAGAACAAAGTTGACGGCTGGAAATTCATCGACCTTGACAAAGGAGGAGCCGGCGGCATGAACACAGGTGTGGTAATGCCCGGCGTCACCGAAGGTTCCGAACAGTCATGGTTCGTGATCGACGACCGTCTTTCATGGCTTGACCATAACCGCGAAAGCGCCATGAACTTCGCCGCATATTCCGGCAACAAATACATCGCTGCCATATACAGCATGGACTTCAGCACAGGCCCTTATCCCACCGTATCTATTCAGAACGACGACTGGGCCATCTCTCCCCTCCTGTCAGGAAAGGCACAGACCGTAAAATTCAAGGCCCGTTCCTACTCCCCGACATTCCTCGAGAACTTCGAGGTGCTCTACTCCCTCGACGGAACGGATACCGACGACTTCTACACTCTCAAGGAAGTTGCCGATGTGCCGGCCACCAGCTGGACAGAATATTCCTTCGACCTCCCCGCCGGCGCCAAATATTTCGCCATCAGGTATACGGCAAACTATAAGTTCATGCTCTTCGTGGACGATGTGACCTACATTCCTTTCAACCCCAATCCTCTGAAACTCATGGGTTATGACCTCTACCGTGACGGAATGAAAGTGAATGCAAATCCCATTACCGACACGAAATATACCGACAGATTCGAAAAATCCAACGGCAACTATGCTCTTTGCTCTGTCTACAACCACGGCGTATCACATCCGGCGATATTCAAGGCCGAGGGCGTGGAGACTTCCGTGGATGAAATCGGCGTCAACCCGTCGGTGTTCACATCTCGCGGACACATATTCATCCTCGATGCCGAAGGTCGCGACACTTATGTCACCACCGCCAACGGCATTACCGTATACAACGGCAATCCCTCCGAGAATACCGACATCGCCGTGGCTGCGGGCATTTACATTGTCCGCATCGGCGACAAGGCGTTCAGGATCTTTGTGAAATAACATTTTTATTCTTTTGATTGTAGCTCCCGGCCTCATCCGGCAATTCGGTAGAAGCCGGGAGCTTATTTTTTTGTTGAAGTTGTCGCGACAACTTCCCTAACGCATAATTATCATGGCAAAAACACTAACCACATTGCTGAGCGTGTGCCTGCTTGCCACCGTCGGCGCCCACGCCGCCGACATTACGGCAGACGGCATATCCTACAACAAGCAGCCCGACGGAACCCTCGAGGTAGTGGCCGGCAATTATTCCGGCAATATTACGATTCCCGCATCCGTGACATGGGAGGGTCGGGAATACCGTGTGTCGGCGATAGGCAAAGAGGCTTTCGCATATGCTCCCGTCACCGAAGTGGTGATGCCCGAAAGTATCACCTCAATAGGTATCGGCGCTTTCGTAAATTCCCACCTCACTTCGGTAAAGCTGCCCGACAGTCTGCAGACTCTGGGTGAATCAGCTTTTGAGGGATGCTTCTCCGTAACCTCCATATCCATAGGCAAAGGGGTAAAGGAGATTCCGCGCAACTGTTTCAAATCCTGCATGTACGTGGAGACGATAGAAATTCCCGACCAGGTTGAGAGCATCGGATTCGGAGCCTTCCAGGGGTGCGGCTTCTCCGCACAGAGCATAACGTTTGGCAGCGGGCTACGGCATATCGGCGCATGGGCCTTCTTCAACAGCCGCAATATCACCACTCTCTCATTTCCCGAAGGGCTCCTCACAATCGGCGACTGCGCTTTCGAGCAAAGCAACAACCTCATCACGGTGACCATTCCGGCATCGGTGGACAGCATAGGCATAAGCCCCATATGCGGCACCTCGCTGACCGGAATAAACGTGGCCGAAGGTAACGCTAAGTATGTGTCGCTTGACGGAGCACTCTACACCAAGGACCTTACGCGCATCATAACCTACCCGGGCGCCAAAACCGGCGATATAACCTGGCCCGCACAGCTCACTACAATCGGCACCAACGCCTTCGCGGCCACCGCCATTACCCGCGCTCTGATTCCCCCTTCGGTGACATCCGTGGAAAATGCCGCATTCTACAACTGCGTCAAGCTCGCACATGTCAAGATACCCTCGTCGGTAAAGAGACTTGGCGACACCATGTTCTATGGCAACACTTCCCTCAACGAAGTGGAATGGGACACCACGTCGCCCTCGGTGATGGGCAAGATGTGCTTCGCCTATTCCGGCGTAACCCGGATGACAATACCCGAAGGACTCGAATATATCCCCTCGGGAATGTTCTATGGTTGCGGCAATCTGAAGAGCGTTACATTTCCGTCGTCGGTAAAATATGCCGAAGACGACATATTCACCTGGTCGATTGGCCTGGAGTCTGTCACTTTCCCGGAAGGCATCGAGTCGCTGGGCGAAAACGCCTTCTATCTATGCGAATCTCTTGAGGAGCTGACGCTTCCCAATTCCATAAAAAGTATAGGCGAGGGCTTCTGCTACGGATGCAAGTCTTTGAAGAAACTGACTCTGGGCAAAGGAATCAGGAGCCTCCCGGGCTTTGCCTTCACCGGCTGCGAGTCCATCACGGAAGTCCGTTCCTGTCCCGCCGTCGCTCCTCTCAACGCCGAATTCGAGAAAGTCGTGTACGGCAACGCCACCCTATATGTGCCCAAAGGTAGCAAAGCCTCTTATGCCGCCACTTACGGCTGGGATGAGTTCTCCAAAATCGTGGAGATGGATGATTCAGGCACGGAAACCATAGAGGCAGACAACGTGACATGCTCCTTCCGCGACAACGAGCTGACACTCTCCGGCTGCGGTAATATTCCAGTCGCGGTATACGACCTCTCCGGCAGACTCCTCTACATGGGCACTTCGGGCACAATAAACTTGACAGAGAGAGCCGTGATTGTAAAATTCGGCAACAGAGCATTCAAGATTATAAACACAAAATCATGAAACGAAAGAACATCAAAATAGCTACGGCCACTCTTGCGGCGATACTGGCGATTCCGGCAATCGGCGCATATCAATACGTCAAATCCGACGGTACCGGCAAAGGTGCCACACTCGGCGGCGACATCCAGGCCTTCGACATGACGGAGGCTCCGGAAGCCACTTCCACCGACCCGGCTCCTCTGGCATCTACTGCCGCGACAGCCCCCAATACTCCGCAGGATGCCCCGGAGGGAACTGTATATTACGAACCCATAGCCTCGGAAGCCGACTTCCTGAGCCGTTTCACCGTGATTGACGGCAACAAGGATGGCCGCGAGTGGGAATACGTCGACTTCTATAAAGCGCCACGTGTGGTGACCAACGATGTGAAACTCGATGACTGGATGATAACTCCCGGCATTACTCTGGAGGCCAACAAATCCTACAAATTCACCATCGACGTGCGTCCCGGTTCCGACAAATATCCCATGGACACCTTCGAGGTCATGGCCGGCAAGAGCACCGACCCCAAAGAC
>CABUTY010000211.1 GCA_902494595.1 uncultured Porphyromonadaceae bacterium
ATCTGACGGTTGAGGCTGGAGTATGCGCCGAGGAGGAGCTGCTGGCCCGTCTGTCCCTTGGCGTAGAAGGTACGGCTCACCTGGGCGCCGCCGAAGGAACGGTTGGCGAGCAGACCGCCATATTCACGGGCGAAGGGAACGCCCTGTGCCACGCACTGGTCGATGATGTTGTTGGATACTTCTGCCAGACGGTAAACGTTGGCCTCGCGAGCGCGGTAGTCGCCACCCTTCACGGTGTCGTAGAAGAGACGGTATACGGAGTCGCCGTCGTTCTGATAGTTTTTGGCGGCGTTGATACCGCCCTGTGCGGCTATGGAATGGGCGCGGCGAGGGCTGTCCTGGATGCAGAAGTTGAGCACGTTGAAGCCCATCTCCGCAAGTGTGGAGGCTGCCGATGCGCCGGCAAGTCCCGTACCTACCACGATGATGTCGAGCTTACGTTTGTTGGCCGGGTTTACCAGCTTCTGGTGTGCCTTGTAGTTGGTCCATTTCTCAGCTACCGGTCCCTCCGGAATCTTGGAGTCCGCCGGTGCCATCACTTTCACGTTGTCTTTTGTAATGTCCATGGTTGTTAGTAAGCGTTTTGGCCTGCCGGAACGGGCAGCTGGGTTTGCGGTTTGTTGTCGGCCGACTCAAGATAGTCGAAGAACTTCACGATATTGTCGAGACACTTGGCCTGTTTCTCAGCGTTTTTGAGGATCTCGGCGCCGTCGGGCTGCTGCTTGAGCATCTCCTGACCCTGCGGGCTCTTCATCTGCTCCAGCTGAGAGTTGACACCCTGGCTCATCTGCTTCATGCCTCCCGATACCTGCTCGTAGGGGAGCATCTTGATCTGGGTGGTGAACTGAGCAGCGTCGGGACCGAAGTCCTTCTCGAGCATCGGCACGATCATGTCCTTGTACTGCTCGCGGAGAGTCTCATTGGTGAGATAGTATTTCTCATGCGCTCTGACAGTGAACACGATACCCTCGGCGAGGAAGAGGAGGCATACGATTGATACCCACCAGCAGCCGATGGTTTTGAGGCGGCTGATCCATACCTTGTTGTCCCAGCCCACAGAGTGGAACATCGACCAGAAGCCGTGTGTAAGGTGGAACCAGAGGGCTATGAAGCCTATTACGTAAACGAGGAGAGTCCAGGGCATCTCGAAAGCCTGCTGGATGAAGAGGGTGCCGGCGGCGGGAGGGAACTCCATGTCGGCGCCGCGGATTTCCTGCAGCTGCATCTTTGCCCAGAACTGGATGAGGTGTATGGCCAGGAAGGCGAGCACCACGATACCGAGCACGAGCATGTTGCGGCTCGACCATTCAACGGTGGCAGGCTTCTTGGAGATGGAGTAGCGCACGTTGCCGCGGGCCTTGCGGTTCTGCAAGGTAAGCCATACGGCGTACACGATGTGGAGGATTACAAGCACTGCGATTGCAGCCGAGCCTATCAGCGCGTACCAGTTGGCGCCCAGAAACTCGCATATCGAGTTATAGGCCGCCGGCCAGCATATTGCCACGGCATTCATCAGACAGTGGAAGGTGACGAACGCCAGAAGACATGCGCCCGTTACGGCCATGATGAACTTGCGTCCTACGGATGAGTTTGTTAACCACATAGATGTTCTGATTTTATTGTTTTTTATTTGTTTATCCATGTCCTGCCGGATGTCGGGCCATTGTCTGACACCCCGCTGCGGCACGACGGCGCTTCCGCCTCCGTACTAATTTTGCAAATTTACACAACTTCCCGCAATTACGGAAATATTTCCGAAAATTAACCCATATTTTTTGAATATCCCCTCCGGCACTCCACGATTCACCCTTCCCGTTATATTTTTTAAGAGAAAATACCGTTGATTATTTATGAAATCAATGAGACGAACAATAACAACGCTCATCGTGACGGCAATAACGGCACTTACGGTGTCGGCGGAGTTGCCGTCGCTTGATGTCGCCATGGGTTCAATGCGCGATTCGGCTGGCGGTGTCTACCGTCTTGCGGCAGGTTCGGCGCGTTTTTCACCGATATTCACGGGCGACTCCCTGGCATGGGTGTGTGCCGCTTTCGCCGGCGACAGCATCACCGGCATCACGGTGCCCCGTGAGCATGGCCGTACCTCAGCCGGCAGGTTATGGCGTGTGCCCCGACCGGTTGATTCCGACAGCCGCTCAGTGGCCTCCGATGTCGACGGAGTCGTCCCCGCCGTGATGTGCTATGAGCCTAAAGCTCACTGTTTCTACGCATGGTATACCGACAATGCCGGGAATCCCCTATGGGCTTTCCTCGACGCCTCGACGCTGCAGCCTGCGGCGAAACCGCTACCCTGGCCCAACGCCTTCCGCCCCGTGGCCCTCGCCATCAACGACAACGGTACCATATATGCTGTGGGCGACGAAGGCGTGCTATACCGCCTGCATAACGAGTCGGGGAATGCCATTGCCATAGGCGACACCGGCGTGCGCCCTTCGACAGCTCTCCAGGGAATGTGCTTCGACGAAAGCGGCAGTCGTCTCATATGGGCCGCTCAGGCCGAAGCCTCGGGAATATATTCCATAGACATATATACCGGCGCTGCCATTCTTGCCGTGCCCTTCCTTCATGGGGAGAGGGTGGCGGCTCTCGCGCCGGTGACGCGGCGTTACAATGCCTCGGCTCCCGCCACTCCCAGGACGCCCGTTTTCGAAACGGAGCACAGCGGTGACCTCCACGGCAACGTTGTCGTGACGGTCCCTGCAAGGAGCGCCGCCGATGTGCCATATGTCGGCCCACTGTCGGTGATCCTTTACATCGACGGAATTGTGGAGATGGAGAGAATAGCCGAGCCGGGAACAAGGATCCTCTGTCCCGTGGAGCTTACGCCGGGCAGCCATTGGCTGGCGGTGACGGCATCCCATGACGGACATGCCTCGGCTACGGCCGCCAATTCTGTATTCGCCGGATTCGACAGACCTCAGCCTCCTCACGAGGTAGTGACTTCTTACGAACAGGACAAAGTGCACCTCTCATGGGTGGCTCCCGACTGCGACGTGCGCGGAAAGCCACTGAAGGAGGAGAATATGTATTTTACGGTGACACGCTGTCCCGACGGCAAGGTGGTGGGAAAGGATCTTTACGAATGTTACGTGACCGACGGCTATGACCCGCTGGGGGAGCGCAACAGGTTCAGCTATGAGGTGACCTGCCGTCACGACACGATGGTGTCGGAGCCGGCGGCGAGTGCCTCCGTAATCATAGGCCGCACGTATGTGCCCGACTTCAGTATAGATTTCCGCAATCCCGACAGCGCTTATGAGTATGACCTGCAGGGTGCGAGGTATGGCTGGGAAATCGACCGCTCGGGGGTGATGACCAATTACAGCGAGGAGGAGTCGCTGACACTGCCCCCGTTGAAACTCAACCCCTCCAAGGTGTATTCCATAGAGGTTGACGCTTATGCGGTTGCCGACAGCGTGGCGCTATCCATGGATGTGTCGGGAACTTACGGCACCTCGGAGATGCATGAATATGGCACATGCTATGAATGTGTCGACCGTAACACCCGGTCGAAAATCCGTTACGACATCATGCCGGTACGTGCGGGCAACTGTACGTTGACTCTTAATTTCAGGCTTGACGGCAAGATGCGTGTCAGCGGGCTGCGGGTGTTGGAGATCGGCGACGGAAAGGGCCCGGCGCGGCTTACCGGTATACATGTGGATGAATCGTTCGATGGTCCCGTGGCGGTTTTTACCGTGCCTTCGCGGAGCATGGAGGGCGTGATGCTCACCGGCACCTTGAAAGCGGAGTTGGTCTCGGACCGGGGTGAGACGATGATGGTGACAGGCCTTGAA
>CABUTY010000212.1 GCA_902494595.1 uncultured Porphyromonadaceae bacterium
GGTATGGTCGCCGTTACGGAAACTGCCGCAGACGGAGTCGGCCATTTCCCTGACCAGCTCGGCGCCGTTGAACGAACGGGTATCCATGGCCACAAGCGTTTTCATCCTGTCGCCGCGATGGATATCCATAGCCTGAGCCACAGGGCCGAGACCATGGGTGGGATAAACGTCGCCACGATGGCGCATGTTATAGTCGAGACGCCATCCGAGCCTGTCGTCGGGGCCTTTCTTCCAGTAATGTTTCCAGAATGGAGTGAGGTCATGGATATAAGCACCCTGGGCACGAACTATGTCACCGAACACCCCCTGCTGCGCCATGTTGAGTGTATTCATCTCAAACCAGTCATAACAGCAGTTTTCGAGAATCATGCAGTGTTTTCGGGTTCGCTCGCTCAGGTCGACCAGATTCCAGCAATCGCTCAGTGTCATGGCCGATGGTACTTCTATTGCCACGTTCTTGCCATGCTCCATGGCGTATCGGGCTATGGGCACATGATGAAGCCAGTCGGCGGCTATATAGACCAGGTCAATATCAGGACGCTCGCACAGCTCCTTATAGCCATTTTCGCCATAGTAAACGGCGGCGTCGGGCATCGATGCCTGCCGCAGATATTTCTGGCAACTGTCGGCACGTGGCCGCTCATAATCACACAGAGCCTTTATCTCCACTCCGGGGATGTGGGTGAACCGTTCCACGGCTCCGGGGCCTCGCATGCCGAGGCCTACGAAGCCTACCCTGACTTTCTCCATGGCGGGCAACGCCAGTCCCAGCACACTCTCCTGCCCCGGCTGACGCTCCGGACTCTTCACTTCGATGGTACCCTTATTCCAGTGCCATTCAGTGCCGTACTGATTCACTTCGGCTACCGCCGGTATTACAGCTATGTGTATGGCTACCGCCATTGCGGACACCAATAGTATCTCGCCGAGTTTTTTCATGATGTATCGGATTTGAGTTAACGACTTCAAAATTAAAACAAAAAGTCCATCCATGCAAACCTATAGGTAACTGTTCAAAATTATTTTATAGTATCCGGTCTGATTATTTCAAAGTTTCTTATCGCAGAATCATGGCACACTCTTTCAGAAACGGTATTGTATTGAGGCGAGGATGGCGAGCGGCCGGATGCTGAAACAATATTCAGATCGTGAAAGAGCACCATATGACACATATTCATAACTGCGGCGATTAAGAAGATTATCGGCGGTGAGCGACAATCTTATTTTACTGCTGACATGCCATACGGCCGAAGCATCGAGCAAGACGAGGTTTGTGATATTCCCTTCGGGGAAACGGGTCAGGAAATGCTCCGCCCCTACTGTGAGCTGCACTCTGTCGTCGGGAATCAGCGTGGCGAAAAATTTCTGATGGAATGTATGACTGCCTGCTGTTTCCCCGTCTGCCCGAAGGCTGGAGAATCCGTAGCTCGCCTCATAGTTTGCCGAGAGCCAACGACAAATGCTTCCTCTGACGTATGGCTTGACCTTAGCAGTGAACTGACTGTAAGGCGTCACCTCACCGTCACGCATTGATGAAGCGGCTGACAATGTGGCATCCATGTCGCATCCCACCACAATCCGGCCATGCCCAAGCCCCTTGCTGAACCCTCCCCTAACACCCCAGATATCGCTGTGATGCAGACTGTCGGCATATGTGGTGATGATAAAGTCGTCAATAAACAATTGGCTTGACATCATCCTGCTTCGGCTATGGGTATAGTGTGCGGATATATTGATAAAGAATGATTTCAATGGATTGCGGTAACGGTACGACAGGCCTGCGCTCACCTTATGCGAATATCTTTCGGGATTGGCGGCGATAAAGAGATTACGATAGTCTGCAAGCACGGGTACCTCTATCTCCAGATAAGGTTGCGGAGCGCCGAGAGCATACTCCACTGAACCGGAGAAATCCGATCTGGCAGTCAACTGCTTTTTCACATAGAGACGCGGGGAGGCATTTAGATAATCATGGCTGCCCTCTATGGAATAATGCAGCCATTTCAAAGGGATGCTCAGCGATGCACGCCAGCCGTTGCGTTCATAGTCCAATTGCGGCGTGGCATACAGGTTTGACAGGAATGCCTCGTGTGTTCCGTCGTTGTCGTATCGGCCCATTCCCGTCAAGGTGCTCTGCATTCTGTGCCAGTCGAGGTCGAGCCCTGCCGTGACATAATATTTCCAGAAACGCGTCATCTTTCCGAACCTGGTTTCGACAGTGCTCCGGAAGTCGGCGGCACTGATTTTCTGCTCCGCATCTTCATCGCCTGCCACAAGCAACCGGTCGGGACGATAGCTGAACGTGTTGCGTGATATCAGCGTGAATAGTCTTTTTTCGTTGCGTTTCACCAGCTTCAGGTCATTGTTGGCGGAGAAACTTTTCCTATGGACCTTCTGGTCCAGGTCATACGAGCCCGTGACGGCGGCATTTGAACTGTTCCATTCGCCGGCCAGCGTGAGCTTTTCCTTCAGATAGTAACCGCGCTTGTTTGTCTGACTGTAAAACTGCGCCGACAGGTCATGGGCCTGTGTCCGCTGGGCATCGTTCTGCACAAACTGCGGAATCTGCTGACTGAAATAATCAGTGGTGACACCGGAACGATAATCGAGCCTGTCGCCCATATAGTCAAGTTTCAGACGCATAGAGGTGTCTCCCGATTTCCAGGCAGTACTGGCGTCGGCAATCCAGGAGAGGTTGTCGCGCGTGCGCTTTTCCGACAGAGGGGCGTCAACCATGTCGGCTGATATATATTCCGGCCAGAGGGTCGGGACGTAACCCGGCGAGAACATATCGTCAAAATCATGTTCCTGAATCTCATTGGCGGGATTCCAGCCGGTATTGTCGGCTTTGAGAGTAATTATATTCTGAATGCGGGGAGCTATACGCATTGTGTAGAGCGAGGCATCGAAAAGAAATGGCATAAAGCCGACGCCAGCCCGGGCTACACCTGTCCATCGGCTACGGGCATTGTCCTTGAGCTTCAGGTTGATACCCGCCTCTTCGGGAAACTCTATCCCTTCGAGTGCCTTTACCGGCTGATGATTCTCCATGACCTCCACCGATGCCACATCCTTGTGCGAAATGTTGTTGGCTGCAAGTCCATACTGGCCGCCTATGAAGTCGTTGCCGTCAAGATAAAACTTGTTGATGGGCTTCCCCTGGTACTTTATGGTACCGTCTTCCTCTACCTTGATACCGGGCAAACGCTTGATGACATCCATTATGGCATTATCTCCGGCATTGGCATATCTGGCCACATTGAATACCAGCGTGTCTCCACGGGCGTAAATATCGGGAGCCTCCACTATCACGTCGTGCAGCTGAGTAGCCTTAGGCTTCATGCGCACTTGCGCGAGGTCGGCTGTGACAGGAAATGAACACGTCTCATAACCCATGGACCGGAATGAAACGGAGTCGGCTCCTGCTGTCGGAACAATCACGAAACGTCCATGTCTGTCGGTAGAGGCGAAAGCTCCCTTGGCTTTCACAATGCATCCCGCTACCGGTTCGCCGGAATCGGCATCTACCACGCATCCCTGCAGTTTCCCCGGTACTGCCGCCGAAGCCGACAGCAGCCCGAGGATAACGCATAGTACGAAAAAACTGTATCTCTTCATTTCTTCCAGTCACATTCGATATAATCATAGGGCAATTCGATAGGGTCATAGGCTCCGGCCTGCGGATTTCCGTTCTCATCCGTGACTGTAATCTGACCGCCGGTAGTAGTCTCATAATACGCATATGGATTAATCTCATAGCGGTGCCTTGTGTCATAATATGCCTTGCGGTCGGTATTGTTGAAAGGGA
>CABUTY010000213.1 GCA_902494595.1 uncultured Porphyromonadaceae bacterium
CAATTTCCAGCTGATGACCTCCAAGGAGCAGAATGATTTCATGAACAGTCACGGCGACCCGGCGGCTCCGTTGGCAGTAATGCTGCAGTTTATGCCCGAGGCTTTGTCGGGCGAGGTATACAATGCCGTGGTTTACCGTACGGGGATGCAGCTGCGTTCCCAGCGCGATACACGCGATGCCGTGGCCCGCAGCTCCGACCCCAGGGTAAAGGCTCTCGTCGACTCCCTTGCAGGCCTCCAGACCCGGGCTGCCGCCCATGCCTTGGCTTACAATCCAATGGCGACCCCCGAGGAGACGAATGCCTACGTCCGCACCACATCGACACTTACCGCAGCCATAAACCGTGTGGAGCAGCAGATTCTCGACCTTACCGCCTCGCTGCGGCAGGGTAGCGTGGCAGATGTGGCATGGGAGCAGGTGCGCGACCGCCTCGGTCGCGATGAGGCTGCCTTAGAATATGTCTATTCCGGCAACCGCGTCATGGCTCTCCTGCTGCGCCGCCACTATAAGCAGCCCCTCGCCGTGAACCTCGGCGAATGCGCCGCCCTCGCCGAAAAACTATCTCGCAACGGCAGAAATTCCGCCGCAATGGCCCGTACCCTGTACCGCGACGGCGACACCACTCTTTACAATATCCTGTGGCGTGGTCTCGAACCTCACCTCAAAGGTGTCTCCACCGTCTACCACACCATGCCCGGCATCCTCAGCGCCGTGGCTCTCAACGCCATCGCCACGCCGGAAGGAAAGACGATGTTCGACAAGTACAATCTCGTGCAGCTCACCACCACGGCCCAGCTCGTGTTCGACGCTCCGGCTATCAAGGCCGACGGCATATCCATGATGGGTGACATCCTCTATTCGCCTACCCAGAAGGCCACCACCCCCGTCACTCCGGGCGCACGCGATGTGGACATGGATTATGACCTGGCACGTGATGTCTCTTTCGACGACATGCCTGGCGATGACGGCACACGCTCCGTCAAGACCGACGTGTTCCGTCATCTTCCCTTCACGGCCTTGGAACTCGACAGCATCGACAGGCTTTTTCCGGCGGGACGCGTTGACTCCGTGCGGCGTCTCAACGCCTCCGAAGCCCGGCTGCGACACATGATCGCCGACAGCCCGGCAATTCTCCATCTGGCTACCCACGGCTATTACATGACCACCGACCGCGACCTCTCGCGACATCCTTTCTTCCGTAAGCATGGCACGGGGAGCATGCAGCGGTCGGGCGTGGCTCTCGCCGGCGCCGAGCTGGCGTGGCGCGGAAACTCGACCAACGATGACGACAACGACGGCATACTCACCGCCGCCGAGATTGCCGACCTCGACATGAAGAAGACGGGGCTCGTGACTCTCTCGGCATGCGAGACGGCTCTCGGCGACTTCTCTTTCGAGGGCATCTTCGGCCTGCAGCGTGGCTTCAAACAGGCCGGCGTCAAGTCGCTGCTCGTCAGCCTCTGGAGCGTCAACGACTATTCCACGTCTCTGTTCATGACCTCGTTCTACGCCTCCTTGCGCGATGGCAAACCAATGCAGAAGGCATGGCGCGACGCCGTGGATACAGTACGCCTCAAATATCCGAACCCATACTACTGGGCCCCCTTCATTCTCCTCGACGGCTCCCGCTGACACAGATACAATTTTGAATGTTGAATTTTAAATGTTGAATGATAGGTCGACTCGTTTTTTTTTGAATCACAGTTCCGGTTCGGTTCTGTGATTCAAAAATCCATTTAGCTTGCTGATACAAAAAAGCCGGTGTCAAAAAACTTCATGTCGTTAACAATATTTAACATTTCGGGGGGGTAATTTGGAATCTTAGTCTTAACTTTGCATTCTAATGCTATGCTCCTGTGATTCAGGGGTATGAAGGAAGCATCAGAACACAACTAAATAACTCTCATCATGAAGATTAAGACTCTATTCACAATGGGTGCGCTGTCTCTTGCCTTGGCCGGAGTAAGCACATCCTGTTCGAACGAGATCGAACCGCAGCCCGGGAATGAAGGGACGGTGACATTCACCGTGCAGCTTCCCGAAGGAACCGCCACCCGTAGCTTCGCCGACGGCACCACGGCAACAAAACTCAGCTACGCCGTCTACAAGAAAGGGGAGACGACCCCCATCAGCGGCATGGTTGTCGACGGCGACAACGCCCTCACCATGGATGCCAACAAATCGGCTACCGTAACCCTCCAGCTCGTCAACGGCAACGCCTACGACATCATCTTCTGGGCTGAAAGCGAGGCCGTTCACAACGCCACCGAGAACAAACCCTACACCATCACCTGGGAGGGACAGACCCTTGACGTGAACTACACGGGTACCACCGTCAACGACGACAGCCGCGACGCATTCTACATAAAGAAGTCGGTTACCGTAAACGGACCCATCGCAGAAACCGTCAGCCTCAGAAGACCATTCGCACAGGTCAACTTCGGTTCCGACGACGTGACGGCTCCCGCAGTGCTCGAAGCCTTCGGCGATCCCGTGGTGTACAAGAACACCGTCACCACAAAGGTTTATACACAGATGAACCTCGGCAACGGCGAGGTATCGAACCAGGTAGACTATACCTTCCTGGCCGGCCCTTCCGCATTAGGCGAAACTTTCCCGGTTGAGGGCGACAAGTATTCCTACGTGTCGATGTGCTATCTGCTCGTGCCCAACACGAAGGAACTTGCCGACGTGACATTCACGCTCTATGACAAAAACGACGTCCAACGCAACCAGGTGGTAGTATCCAACGCTCCCATACAGCGCAACTACCGCACGAATGTCTATGGCTCGCTCTTCACTTCCACTACCAAATACAATGTGGTGATCAGCCCGAGTTTCTCGTTTACCAATAACAATATTCCTCTTTGGGACGGCATCACCACCAAGCCGGTGACAATCACCGACAACAAGGCAAATATCTCCAGTGCCGAAGAGCTTGCATGGATACAGAACCAGGTTGCCGGTGGTGAGACTTTCGCCGGTGTCACTTTCAAACTCACAAAGGACATCGACCTCGCAGGACAGAAATGGTCTCCGATAGGTTCTTATTCTTCCGGATCTAATTATAAAGCATTTTCCGGCACACTCGACGGTAACGGCAAAACAATCAGGAATGCCAAAGTCAGCGCCACTCAGGCCGCATTGATAGGATATGCAAAAAGTCCGACCATAAAGAACCTCACAGTCGAGAACTTCACCATCGAATCCAAGGGAATTTCCGCTGCATATGCGGCCGGAATCGTAGGCCTTATGCATCTGGAACCGGGAAATTCCGTCTGCGGAACAATCGAGGGATGTACCGTAAAGAAATGCAATATCTCCGGCTCCAAGAAAGTTGGTGGCCTTGTAGGATTCTGTCAGTCAAGACCTGTTATCCGCAACAACAAAGTCACCGAATGCGTGGTATACGGAACCACAGAAGTAGGAGGTATATTTGGTGCGGTGACTTACACCGGGGACGCTACATTCTCACCCAACACAGTTGAGAAAACAAAAGTTCGGATTAAGACTTCCGTGGCACAGGATAAGGCTCTGGTCGGAACCGTTATCGGTTCTTTGGGCAACGGTGTACAGATTCCCGCCGAGGAACAGGAGACCAAGCTCGGACCCAACACTGTGATTGACACTACGGTGGAGTTCGTGGAATAATCTGACTACACATGCTTGTGCCGGCTGTCGCGGCTATCTGTCGGAGGCTATAAGGCCGAGGAGTGTGCCGCAGGCATCTTCAAGTAGATTGAGCACAAGTATGAATCCGGCTGGCCCTTCATAATAGGGG
>CABUTY010000214.1 GCA_902494595.1 uncultured Porphyromonadaceae bacterium
CTGCACGGTCACGTAATCGAATTTCGGGCCTACGCAGAGGGCAGTATTGCTGGGGAGTGTCCAGGGAGTCGTGGTCCATGCCAGGAAGCAGGGACGTCCCCAAGCCTTCATTTCCTCCTTGGGGTCAACGATATCGAAGAGCACGGTAGCCGTCAGGTCCTTGACATCGCGGTAGCACCCCGGCTGGTTGAGCTCATGGGAGCTGAGGCCTGTGCCGGCGCCCGGACTGTATGGCTGTATCGTATATCCCTTGTAGAGATATCCCTTGTCGTAAAGCTGCTTGAGCAGCCACCACAGGCTCTCCATATATTTGGAGTCGTAGGTGATGTACGGATTGTCGAGGTCGACCCAATAACCCATCTTATGGGTAAGGTCGGTCCATTCCTTGGTATATTTCATCACCTCGCGGCGGCAGGCGGCATTGTATTCATCTACGGATATCTTCTTGCCGATATCCTCCTTGGTGATGCCGAGGGTTTTCTCCACGCCCAGCTCCACGGGGAGACCATGAGTGTCCCAACCGGCCTTGCGCTTTACGTGGAAGCCCTTCATCGTCTTGTAACGGCAGAATATATCCTTGATGGTACGGGCCATCACATGGTGTATGCCCGGCATACCGTTGGCCGACGGGGGGCCTTCATAGAACACGAAGGTAGGATTCCCCTCACGTTCTTTCATGCTTCTCTCAAACAGCGAGTGCCTGTCCCAGTCGGCGAGTACCTCCTTGTTGACATCGCCCAGACTTAGCTGGCTGTTGTATTCTCTGAATTTCTTTTCCATCGTATGGTCTTGGTTTTGATGCCTCTGGCTATTAATTTTTGACGCCTTTGGCACCCTTTGTACCGCCGCCGAGGGCGAAGATATTGGAATCGTAGGTGAAGGTTTTTCTCTCCTGGAGACGTTTCCTCTTGAGGGCCAGCTGCACGAGACGGTCCATCAGCTTCTCGAAAGATATTCCCGAGGCTTCCCACAGATAGAAGCTAAGGGAGCCGGGGATGGTGTTGATCTCGTTCACATAAATGCTGCCGTCCTTCTCGTCGATCATCACGTCGATGCGGCTAACGCCATGGCATGAGAGCACACGGAAAGTCTCGCCGGCTATATGGCGTATCTTCTCGCTCACCTCTGTGGGCAAGTCGGCGGGAATTCGTTTTTCGCTGGCCTGCATGCCCGCGGTGGTCTTGGTGCCTCCCATGTATTTGTCCTCATAGCTGAGGAAGTCGCCGCTCTTGATGGGCTCTTCGCATACAGAACTCTCATGCTCGTCGGCATCGCCGAGCACCGAGCAATTGATTTCCTTGAGTTGCTCCACCATATGCTCCACGATGATACGTTCGGCGAATTTGGCGGCGTTGTCGATGGCGGCGGCCAGTTCTGTCCTGTCGGCAGCTTTGCTTATGCCCACGCTCGACCCCAGATTGGCCGGCTTCACTATCACGGGATATCCCAGCTTCTTCTCCACCTTGTCGAGAATGGCCTCATGCGAGTTCTGCCATTGCCAGTCGGTGAACCATACATAGTCCACCACCGGAATCCCCTCGGCGCCGAGTATCATCTTCATGGTTATCTTGTCCATGCCGTTGGCGCTGGAGAGAGTGTCGCAGCCGGCGAAAGGTATTCCTATTGTCTCGAGCACACCCTCGAAGATACCATCCTCGCCGTGCGTGCCGTGAAGCACCGGAACCGCCACATGCAGCTCAGCAACCACCGGATTCTTCTTACCGAAAAGGCCGCCCCCCGCATTTACCTTGTAAAGGTTGTAGTCGCCATATTCGGGACGCATGTACACCTCTTCCGACTCCGCCACGAGCTTGTCCATGTTGCGGTAATTGCGTATCTCCAGCAGACAGGGACCCGTGTACCACCGGCCCTTCTTGGATATATATATGGGAATGATGTTGTACTTCTCCTTATTGAAGGCATTGATGGCCTGCAGCGCGGAGATCACCGAAATCTCATGCTCCACACTGCGGCCGCCGAAAAACACTGCTACGTTGGTTTTCATCTTTTATATCATAAGTTACAGAAGATATTCCCGGCGGAGCACGTGCGATCACCTCCCGTTATCCGAGTAAATATCATCATCCGCCGGTCACTTCTGTTTCAATTTGCAAAATTACATATTTTTTCTTATTAGGGCAAATTGACCGACTCTCACCGAATCGTGCCGAATCGCATAACAGGTTGCTCTGTCTCTTTTGGGGAATCTCCCAACTGCACCGAAACTGCTCATTTTTTGGAATCACAGAACTGAACCGGAACTACACCGAGAGTTCACAGAACTTTTTATAGCCACAATAATTTTCAGATGAAGGCACAGAAGCGGCAGGCACATCATAATTTTGAATTTGTGAATGTTGAATTTTGAATTGCCATTGCACTCGCATTGCAGTAGGCTGCACGTCGCATTGCGGTCGCAGCAAAGAGCTCGTTCCTTAAAAATTGTGAACATAATCCTCGGCGGCGGCGTTCCCTTTATAGGTAAAACAGAAAGCATTTGTGCATTATGAGGATGCTTGTAGGGACGCGCCATGGCGCATCCGCATCCGGTGAAATTAATGGGAGAAATTATGAAATCGAAAGTAATAGAGGCATTGCTTGATGCGTTGAAAAGAGGGGGGTTGGGCACAGGCTCCTGCCCCATGCCGGTACCGGTGCCGGTGCCGATAAAAAACGATTCAAGGTTCAGATGATGAGACACGGTCATCGCAAGGATGATAACGGAGGTCTTCCCGAACTGCTGATGGCCCGGTCGGGCCATGAGACGTCGGGAGTCCGCAAAGTGGTGATAACAGGTTGCGCCGTAAACGCGCTCCTAATGATAATGAAGCTGTGCGCCGGATGGTTCGGCCATAGCGAAGCTCTGGTGGCCGACGGCTTTCACTCGCTCAACGATGTGGCTGTCGACCTTATCATGCTTGTCTTCGTGGGTATCTCCTACCGCAAGGCCAGCGCTTCATATGCCTATGGCTATGGCAAATATGAGACGCTCGCCTCCCTGCTGATAGCCATGCTGATGATATTCATATCGGTGATGATTGGCATCGAGGCCGTGGAGTCAATCATATCATATGCCCATGGCGCAGTGCTGGAACATCCCGACATATGGACGGTTTTCGCCGTGATTGCGGCTATGGGCACAAAAGAATGTCTGTACCATTACTATTCCGGGTCGGCACGCCGTTACGGGTCGATAGCCCTGAAAGCCGCCGGATGGCATCACCGCATAGACGCCATGACCTCCATAGCCACCCTCATAGGCGTAGTGGCGGCGCACTTCCTCGGCGAGAAATTCAGAGTGTTCGACCCCTGCGCCTCCCTGCTGATCGCCTTGATGATTCTTATCCCCGCATTGCGACTCCTCATACCCACCTTCACCGAACTTATGGAGAAGTCGTTGCCTCATGACGAGGAAGAAAAGGCCCGTAAGGCTATCGGACAAGTGGCCGGCGTTGAAGGGATAGCATCACTGAAGACACGCCGCTCGGGCCACAACCGGATGTTCGACGTAGCCATATATGTGGCGCCGGGCACAACCGTGGAACAAGGCGCCGCAATAGCCGGCAAGATCGAGGAGGCTCTGCAACATTCTTTCTGCCCTCACATCTTCGTCTCCGTAATGACAAAGCCGCGGGCGACGGATCACCCACGGCAGTAAGACCCCATCCGACAAAAAACGTTAACGCAGGGGCGGTGGATTTTCGAGGAAATTTCGCAAGTTGAAGAGGGAGCGATGCGGGCATCGTGACCGATGAGACTTGGCGAAATTTACCGGAAAGACA
>CABUTY010000215.1 GCA_902494595.1 uncultured Porphyromonadaceae bacterium
ATCGAATTTCAGCATATACGCCACAGGGAGCCAGCAACCAGGTCTGGTGGCCTCGCTCCTCCGCCGCCGTACCTGACCCCTTACCTCTAACCTCTAACCTCATACTTCTCACCTACCTTAAATCTCCCCCGCCATGAAACACTACAGTCCTTCGCGCATCGAGAGTGACCGCCGCGTTCTCGAACTCCTCTCCCAATCCTTCGGCAGCATATCGGCCGCCAGCACCGAGATCATCAATCTCGAGGCTATCCTCAATCTCCCCAAAGGCACCGAGCATTTCGTGGCCGACCTCCACGGCGAAGACGAGGCCTTCGGTCACATAATCCGCAACGCCTCCGGAAACATCAAGAGAAAAGTGCGCGAAATCTTCGGCAGCACTGTCGGAGAGTCGGAAATAACACAGCTCTGTTCCCTGATATACTACCCGGAACGCAAGCTCGAACTAATCAGAGCGGAAAATGAATCGCTCGACAATTTCTACAACATCACGCTTCACCGGCTTGTGAAGGTGCTTCAGAGCGTATCGTCGAAATATACGCGCAGCAAGGTACGCAAGGCATTGCCCAAGGAGTTCGCCTACATCATCGAGGAGCTTCTTCACGAGTCGCCGTCGGGCGAGAGCAAACAGGCCTACTACAGCCGTATCGTGGAAACCATCATCTCCTGCGGACAAGCCAACGAGTTCATAATAGCGATATGCAACGTGATCCAGCGTCTCAGCATCGACAGGCTTCACATCTTAGGCGACGTCTATGACCGCGGTCCCGGCGCTCACGTAATTCTCGACACGCTGGGAGGATACCGCCAGTTCGACATCACATGGGGCAACCACGACATACTCTGGATGGGCGCCTATGCCGGCAACGACTGCAACATAGCCAACGTGCTGCGCATAGCCCTCAGATATGGCGACATGCTGACCCTCGAGGAGGGTTACGGCATAAACCTCCTCCCCCTGGCTACCTTCGCCATGGATGTATACGGCAACGACCCCTGCACCGTGTTCTACCCAAAAATAGAAGTGGATACCACGGTATACAGCGACAGCACCATAGCCCTCATGGCCAAGATGCACAAAGCGATATCAGTGATCCAGTTCAAGCTCGAAGGGGCCATGATCGACCGCCATCCCGAATGGCATATGGAACACCGCAAACTCCTCGACAAGATGAGCGCCGACTTCAGCGAGGTGCGGCTGGCCATGGGCACCTACCCGATGCTCGACAGCAGTTTCCCCACCATAGACCCCGCCGATCCTTACCGCCTGACACCCGAGGAAGAGAATCTCATAAACAGGCTTCACCGCTCCTTCGTGATCTGCGACAAGCTGCGGCGGCATATTAGCCTCTTCTTCGAGCATGGCTGCATGTATGCAGTATCCAACGGCAATCTGATGTTCCATGCCTCGGTACCCCTCAACGAGGACGGTTCATTCCGCGAGGTGGAGGTGATGGGAAAGAAGGCAAAGGGAAAGGAACTTCTCCACAACATAGGGATGCTTTTGCGGGCGGCCATTGACCCCGACTGTCCCGCCGACATCCACGACTATGCCGTTGACTACTACTGGTATCTGTGGTGCGGTCCCGACTCTCCCCTCTTCGACAAGGCGGCCATGACCACCTTCGAACGTTATTTCATAACCGACAAGGAGACCCATCACGAGCAGAAAGGCCATTATTATGAGCTTCGCGACCGCGAAGACGTATGCGACAGAATCCTTGACGAGTTCGGCGTGACCGGCGAACACCGTCATATCATCAACGGACATGTGCCAGTGAAGGTAGGGAAAGGCGAGAAACCGGTGCGCGCCAACGGCAAGCTGATGGTTATCGACGGCGGCTTCGCAAAGTCGTACCACCGCACCACCGGCATTGCCGGATTCACTCTCGTGTTCCACTCCCGCGGGTTCGTGCTTGTGCAGCATGAGCCTTTCAGCAGCACCGAAGAGGCCATTCGCAAAGGCACCGACATCGTGTCGACCAACGTGCTCATAGAGCTGAGCCAGAACCGTATGCGCGTGCGCGACACCGACAAGGGCGCCGAACTACAGGCTCAGATTGACGAACTCGACGAACTCCTGTACGCCTACCGGCACGGTTTCATCAAACCTCACAGATAATACAGCTAATACGGAACGTTCCGGTTATTGCCGGACTCTGCGGAGGCGGAAGGAAGAATTGAGCGCGGGAAGCTGCACCGACAAAAGTCCAGGCTGCTCATATTCAGCTTTTATCTCCGTATCCAAGGGATTGCGCGAGGCATCTATCCATTCCATGTCATAGACATTGGCGAAAGATGTCTTGCGCAGATATCCCTTGAGCATACCGGGCTTCCACATGGAGGGATTCGCCACAGCTCCCGAGAGATACAACACCTCGTATCCGCCGTCAGGACCGGCCACTATCGCCAACCGGTAATTGCCTTGATACCGCACGGCATCATCATCGAGCGAACGGTCGTACATTTCCCATATTCCCTCCAGGGGGTCGGTGGAACGGTCGAGATAACTTTTCAGAGCGTCAGGATTGCCGAGGTACGACTGCGTAGCTTCGGGAGAATCAAGATCGTCAAGGCGTATCCAGTCTACATCGAGCAGGGCGCCCGGCTCGGCAATCCAGCCGGCCGTGACGGCACGGTAACCGGGAATCTCTCCTTCCCATATCGGGGCATATTCCCTTTCGCCGCCGGAAAGACGCCACATGGCGCCGGAATGTTCCAGCCTGTAGCTGTTGGGGCCTGTGAACCAGTCGAGCTTGTCCTTGAGCGCAATCTCGGCGACGATACTGTCGCCGATGCCGACCACGACCTTGAGGGCCGTAGGTCCCACGGGGTCGCGCACATCGTCGATGGTCTTGAACCATATGGTGAGAAGTATGCCGTCGGCGTCGGTCATCTCGAGACCCCATGCCGGGTGCATCACTTTCATGGCTGTGCCGTCGTCGGTCACAGCCTCGTAACGCCGTCCCGCAGCGTTGTGGAGACTCCGCGCACGGAAGGAAAGCCGGAAGTCGCTGCCATCTATGTCGAGATGTCTGAACGTGGAGGGTACGTTCCCCGCTATCATCATCACCGTGTCACTGTCGGTCTCGGTGGCCAACGCTCCGAAGCCCCGCGAGGAATTGTAGTAGGAGGGCGAACTTACTCCAGCCTGCGCCAGTCCCACTATCGCCGTAATCACTCCCACTATGCCGAAGATACCTATGATGGTACCCGTAATCTTATTGATGAACCACATGCTGCGCAAATTGAAATGGGCCCGAACCTTGTCGACGAAGAAAGTCACCATCCACCACCATCCCAATGCTCCGGCTATGATACACAGAAATCCCACGAAGTAATGTCCCGGAGTAAACTCGGGAAGCAGGAAGTTGAAGCGTGCGAACAAGCCGATAATCAGGAATATTATCAGCGGATTTGATACCGTGAAAAGGAATCCGTTCAGAATGTCGGTCTTTGGAGAGCCGGATATTTTCTCTCCCGGTTTTTTAATGCTTTTGGATGGATTTGATATGAATAGATATACGCCGAAAGCTATCAGCACCACAGAGCCTACGAGCTGAATCACATTCTGGTTTTTCTCCAGGAACTCTTCGATAAATGACAGGCCGGATCCGGTGAGCAGACAGTAGAAGAGGTCGGAGAGAGCAGCACCCACACCGGTATAGAATCCGGCCTTGCGGCCTTTGGCGAGAGTACGCTGTATGCAGAGGATACCCACGGGACCCATCGGTGCGGATATGATGACACCGATTGCGACA
>CABUTY010000216.1 GCA_902494595.1 uncultured Porphyromonadaceae bacterium
CTACACGCTTCACAAGCTGCGGCAGAAAAACGAGCACGAAGAGAATCGTACCCACCAGCAGAAGCGAACTGAAGAGCCCCAGATCATGGAGAGCCGTGGCGTTCAACGGCACAAGACACAGAAAGGCTCCTACCGTAGTGATATTGCCCACCACCAGCGGCGATACTATCTCCCGAAGGGCCAGTCGACGGTCGCCATGTTCTTTGAGATGGTCTATGACGTGGAGAGGATAATTGATGGCGATACCTAAAATCACCGACGAAATGCCGAGCACTATCACCGACACCGAGTCATAATGCAACGCTATGCATCCCATAGCGAAAAGGAATCCCCACCCCACCGACAGGAATATCAGCAATATGTTGACCATACTGCGGAATACGTAAATAAGCAAAGCCACGATGAGCAGGGCGGCAATAGCCACGGCGATGATACTGTCTTTCTTGATGCGGCTTGCATTCTCCACGGCAATCACCGGACCGCCCACGATGCTTATGTCTATGTCGGGACTCGAAGCCTCGGCCATGGTGCCGGCCCTTTCCAGCAGCTTCACAAGGTCGCCGTTACGGTCCGACTCCCTTGCACCGAATCCCGACACTATTATGGACACGGCCCTTTTGCCGTCGGGGGTAAGGATATAGCCGTCGTACGAGTCCAGACGCATCGACGAACCCGAATTCTGCAACTTCTCCGTCACACCGCCGAATAGGGCGAGGGGGTCATGCTGCATGGAAGTCACGGAGAATCCTCCCGTGGGGAACTGCAACAACTCCTTGTTGGCCTCCATCCTCGTTTCCACATAGCCGGGCAACGCCAGAAGGCTGTCGGCACGGGCATAATCCTCTTCGGTAAGGAAATAGGGCAACATGCCGTATAGATTCTCCGACATATCCATAATCTGCTCCAGGTCTATTCTGGTGACAACCTCACCGACCAGGCTGTCGGTGTCAAGCGAATCTATGGCAGCCTTATAGCTGTCGACGGCTGATACAAGTCGCTCAGGGTCATCCATAGTGGTGTCGCGCATACTCACTATGGCATAAATCCTGTCGGCGCCCGACACCTTCTGATATATGTCAAGAGCCTCACGGTTGGTCTTGTCGAGCGGAAGGAAGTCAGAGATATCCTCTTTATAATCGAGGGTTGACGCGAGAACCATAAGTACCACGGTGACCATGGCGCAGATTGTCCATCCCCGCGCACGATGCTTCCTTAGCCAATCGTATATGATGAGGACTATTCGGTTCATCTGTGGCGCTTGTCGATAAATTTCACCGGCTTCCTTGACATTGCCGGATACATGAGGGCGTTGACGTCATCGGCGTCGAGAATCTCCACCACCGGCGCCACCCGGAGTCGTGAACGGAAACGGTCTTTCAGATCCTTTATCACATCGCATTCCGGATTACGGGAAAGGCCTGCCTTCACCACCACTTCATCCGTGCCGGCATAGCTGTCCTGAACCACCACAACATAATTCGCGATATAGGGGGTATTGTCAAGCACATCGTTGATAGCCGGCGGATATATGGTGGTTCCTTTGAGCTTTATCATATTGTTTTTCCTTCCGATAATGGGAGTGAGCCGGTAAGAGTTTCTGCCGCAACGGCACTTGTCTGTAATCTTGCGGCTTATGTCGCCTGTACGGAATCGCAACAGAGGCATTCCTTCCACTCCGAGAGTGGTCACCACCACCTCCCCCATCATGCCGTCGGCCACAGGCTTGTCGTCCTCGCCGATAATCTCCACTATTATAAGTTCCGGATGCACATGGCCGCCGCACCCATAGGGACACTCCGAGAAGGTGGCTCCCATCTCCGTGGAGGAATATGTGGCGAACAGGTCAACATCCCACTTATCCCTGATGCGCCGTCCGAGAAGGTTCAGCGAGAAATCCTGCTCTCGGAGCCCTTCGCCTATGCCGATTATTCTTCTGATGCTTGAGGATTTGTAATCTATACCGTTTTTTTCGGCATATTCAATCAGTCGCAGGATGAACGAAGGCACGCACATGATTGTGTCGGGTCGCAACCTCATGATGGTGTCCCACTGGAGCTCTGGTATACCGTTGCCTACGCGTATTACCCCGGCACCGAGCTCGCGTATGCCCAGGAAGTAAGCCAGTCCGGCCATGAAACGCTTGTCGAGAGTGGTCATCAGCTGAACCACATTGTCCCGTCCAAGCCCGGCACACGCGAAGGATTTCTTCTCGTTATATGCCAGCCTCTGCAGGTCCTTCTCCGTGCAGCCGAAAGTCACCGGAGAGCCAAGAGTCCCCGACGTGGTGATGAAGTCCACTATCCTGTTGCGCGGCACACACAGAAAATCCTCATTGTAGAGCTGCAGGTCCTTTTTCTCGGTGAAGGGCACCTTCTCCAGGTCCTCTATGCAGCGAATGCCGGCAGGGTCAATACCCTTCTCTGCGAACATGCGGCGGTAATACGGAGAGTTGACGGCAAGATAGTCAACAGCCTTACGCAGCAACCCGTCCTGATACTCCTTTATCTCCTCCTTGGGGGCAAACTCTATGTCGTTGATGTCGGTCATGATTCCTTGTTGAAAATATTTCTGATCCAGTTCAGGAACTCCTCCTTCCATCCGATTGCTTCGGATGAAGTCTTGGCCGGGTCGGCGCCGAAGCCGTGGCCGCCTGTCTGATACTGGACATATACGTGGTTCACGCCTTTGGCGGTAAGCGCCGAATCGAGCAATACGGAGTTGCGGTATTTCACTATGGGGTCGTCCACGCAGTTCATGAGGAATACCGGCGGCATGTCGTGGCGAACATGCTTCTCCATCGACAGGGAGTCCATCATCAAAGGAGTAATTGCCTTTTTACCTTCGCCGAGAATACCTCTTCGCGATCTGCCGTGCGCTGAATAATCGCACAGCGACACCACCGGATATATCGGCGCTATGAAATCGGGACGCAGCGACACCTCCGGCTTCACACCCACGGCCGACAGCACATCGGTGTCGAAGAAAGTGCCGGCCATCAGGGAGAGATGGCCTCCGGCGGAGAAGCCCATCACCCCTACCTCATGGGGGTCTATGCGGTAACGCGTGCTGTCGCGGCGTATCAGCTCAATGCTTCGCTGCACATCCTGGAGCATGTCGGGGTAGCGGTTGCCCCGCGCATGATGGCGGTAATGTGTGATGAACCCCTTCACTGTGCCTACACGGTATCTGAGCACGAACGCCGATATGCCGTTCTGCTGCAGCCACCGGGCCACGCCATCACCCTCCGTCTTGACATCATGCCAGAAGTAGCTTCCCCCCGGACACACTATGACCGCCGGCGACTTCTCCTTGCCGCTCAGATATGGCGTAAGCGTAACCTTTGACTTGCAGCCGGTCCCCTCCCATATGTTCAGACTTTCAGGCCTGGCTCCCCTGCCCTGGGCCACGGCTCCGGCAAGAAGCAGAACCATGACGGCCAATAATCTAATTCCTGTTGATCTCATCCACAATAACGTTTTTGCCGAGGATAGCCTCGGCGGTATGTATCGCGGTCAGCGGCACCCCGCATATACCGTGAAGTATTATGTTCTGACCGGTAAGAAAAAGGTTTCTCACCTTTGTCTGTATCGGCAGATACGAGTCTGTCAATGACGACGTATCCTTTAAGAAACCGCATATGGCACCCTCCTTGGTGCCGAAATAATCCCTTATTGTCAATGGCGACGATGAATATATCTTTCTGACGCAACCCCTGAATCCGGTATGGCGGGCGTCAAGACGCTTCACA